>NZ_BTGO01000023.1:0-42444 GCF_042846595.1 Microbacterium sp. MTN4-26 | reverse complement strand
TTCTTTTCACGGTAATGGCCACCCAAAGCAGGGTGGCCATTACTCGTTAACAGGAGGAACCAGAGCCGATGGCTGACGACGACGACCGCGAGCGCCCTCGTCGCCCTCGCTACACCTCGAATGACCGGAACACGCCCGCTCGTGGCGATCGGAAGCCGTATCAGAATCGTGATGGCGACCGCTCGTACGGCAAGCGGGATGACCGGAAGCCGTATCAGAAGCGTGATGGCGACCGCTCGTACGGGAACCGGGATGACCGGAAGCCGTATCAGAAGCGCGAGGGCGACCGCTCGTACGGCAAGCGGGATGACCGGAAGCCGTATCAGAGGCGCGATGGCGACCGCTCCTACGGCAAGCGCGAAGACCGTGGTCCTCGCCGTGACGCCGAGCCGCGGGAGCCGCGCGCGCCGCGCCGCGACGTGCCCGAGATCCCCGAGGAGATCACAGCACGCTCGCTGCCGAACGCGGCGCGGAACGACCTGAAGACACTGAGCAAAGAGAACGCCGACGCGGTCGCACGGCACCTCGCCATGGCGGGTCTGCTGATCGACGACGACCCGGCATTGGCTCACCGCCACGCGCTCGAGGCGAGTCACCGTGCCGGTCGGATCGCGGTCGTGCGCGAGACCGTCGCCATCACCGCATACGCCGTCGGCGACTACGCTCTGGCCCTGCGCGAACTGCGCACGTACCGACGAATCAGCGGCAAGGACGACCAGATCGCGCTGCAGGTGGACAGCGAGCGCGGGGTCGGACGCGCCGACCGCGCGCTCGAAGTGGGACGTTCGGTCGATCGCGACAAGCTGCCGACGGCGGCGCGAGTCGAGCTCGCGATCGCGATGTCGGGCGCGCGTCTCGATGTCGGCGAGACGGAGCGCGCGCTCCTCGAACTCGACATCCCCGAACTCGACCCCGACCGTGCGTTCGAGTGGAGCCCGGCGCTGTTCGCGGCCCGCGCGGCCGTTCTGGAGGAACTGGGACGAGCGGAGGAAGCCGAGGAGTGGTACCGCCGTGCCACGATCGCCGCCGAGGCGCTGGACGACGCCAGCGGGTTCGAGGCAGGTGAGACCGTCTGGGTTGACGAGGTCGAAGAGGAAGAGGACGCCGAGGCCTCCGACCGCGCGCAGCCTGCCGGCGATGCGTCTGTCGAACCGGCGACGGGCGACGACCCTCAGGTCTGATCCGGCACGAGCAGGATCTTTCCGTTGGTGCCGCGCTCGACGTCTTCGTGTGCGCGAACGGCATCGCGAAGGGCATAGCGCGGGCCGAGCTCGATCGTGAAACCGCCCGCCGCGATCAGCCCCAGCGCCACGGGAATCGCTTCGCGCCGCCACGCGCGCTGCTGATCGGTGAGGCCGTGCGCTGCGCCGCCGGCATAGGCCTGGATGCCGTAACGGGGTGCATCGGCCCCGCGTACCAGCGTCGCCACGCGTGAGCGGTCGTGCACGACCTCGACCGACGCCGCGAGCGCTTCGTCGGTCCCCGCACAGTCGAGTGCCACATCGATCCCCGTCCCAGCGGCCCGGACTCGCTCCACGAGGCCCGGTCCGTAGACCACCGGAACGGCACCGAGGGCGCGCACGCGGTCGGCGCGTCGCTCCGACGTCGTGGCAAGCACATCCGCGTCCCATCGCACCGCGAACTGGATGACGGCCTGCCCGACCGCACCCGAGCCGCCGTGCACGAGCAGGCGATCACCGGGTCCGACGGCCAGCGAACGAAGCGCTTGATACGCCGTGGCCACCGGGATGCCGATCGCCGCGCCGGTCTCGGCGTCGACGGCGGGCGGGCGGAGGGTCAGCGCGGAGGCGGGCACGATCGCCTCCTCGGCGTAGGTCCCCTGTGCGCCGCTGACCACCACCGGCATGCCGGGGCGGAACCCCGCCACGTCGTCGCCGACGGCCAGCACGATCCCGGTTCCATCGGAGCCCACCCCTCGTCGGCCCTCTATCGGTGTCGATGCCCGCAGTCCGCTGCGGAGTTTGGCGTCGATCGGGTTCACCCCGGCCGCCTCGATGCGGACTGCCACCTCCCCCGCAGCGGGGTCGGCTGACGCCACCTCGGCGTACTCCAGGACCTCGGGGCCGCCGAGCCGGCGGTGGAAGACGGCGTGTGGCATCTGCATCCTCTCGATCGTCACTGCCCGCGGAGGGCTTTGCCGATGCGCTGCGCCGAGACGGGCTCGGCGGTGCCGAGGGCCTGCGCGAACAGGCTCACGCGGTACTCCTCCAGCATCCACCGCACGCGGACGAGGTTGTCGGGGGAGGAGGGGGCGAGGGGGATCGTGCCACCGGCGTCGGCGAAGGCGGCGGCGGACCGCTCGTACTCGCTCTGGCGCTGGCGATCGCGCCCGGGATTGTCGGCGAGCCCCGTCACGCGGTCGCGCGCGCCCTGGAGATAGCGGGGCAGATGCGCCAGCCGGGTGACGCCGACGCGTGAGAGGAATCCGGGGAAGACGAGGCCGGCCAGCTGCGCCTTCACGTCGTTCAGCGCCCCGAGGAGAGTGAGGGAGTTCTGGCCCTTCACGGCCTTCTCGACGTCGCGCGAGAGGCTGATGATGCGGGCGGCGAGCGACACCACCGAGAAGGTCTCATCGACGACGACCGCCGCATACGCGTCGCGCGCCTTCTCGAACGCGGCCTGCGACCGCGGGGCGTCGCGCCCGACCTCGCCGAGTACCCGGTCGGCGACGGCGAGGCGGGCATCCTCGATGAGCGCCTTCGCCGACGGGTAGGGGGAGGCCGCGAGGGCGAGCTTCTCGGTGCTGGTCAGATGGTCGAGCACGTACGACGCGGGAGAGGCGACGGCGCGCAGCAGCAGGCGGCGCGCTCCGCGGTGCGTGGCGACCGCCGCCGCGTCGGCCGAGGTCTCGATGCGGAGCGAGACCGTGTCGCCGTCATCGACGACGGCGGGGTAGCCGCGGACGACACCCCCCGCGACCTTGCTGTCGACGACGGCCGGGAGATCCCCGAAGTCCCAGGATGTTATCCCGCTGCGTTCGGCGAACCCCACTGATGAGGCGCCTGTCGCGCCCGTGCCGTCGGCTCGCGGCGCAGCGGCCGCGACCGACGCGGGTGCGGCGGCACGCTCGACCGAACGGGCGACCGAAGACCGCGCCCGGTCCGCGAGCCGGCGCTGCAGGTCCGCCAGATCGCGACCTGAGCCCGCGGTGCGCGCCCGCGCGTCGACGGCGCGGAAAGACATCAGCAGGTGCGGCGGCACGCGTTCGAGGTCGAAGTCGTCGTCGCTGACGGGCTGGCTCGCGACACGTCGGATGCGGTCGGCCAGCGCCCGCCGCAGCGAGACCGGCGGACGTCCGTCGTTCGATTCCGGCCCGTCGGCGGCGATCTCACCGGCGAACGTCGCCGCCCAGTCCGCGGCAGGCACCACATGGCGCCGGATCGATTTGGGCAGGGATCGGATGAGCGCGGTGATGAGCTCGTCGCGCAGGCCCGGCACCTGCCAATCGAACCCGGTCGGCTCCAGCTGCGCGAGCAGGGCCAGGGGGATCACGACCGTCACCCCGTCGTCGGGCGCGCCCGGCTCGAAGCGGTACGCGAGGGAGAGCACCTGGTCGCCCTGGCGCCACCGTGCGGGGAAGTCCTGCTCGCCGCGGCGACCGGCGTCGTCGCGGAGATCCGCTTCGGTCATGTCGAGCAGACGCGGCGTGCGCGCCGCCGTCTCCTTCCACCACGCCTCGAACGAGCGGGTGTCGAAGACGTCTCGCGGCACCCGGGTGTCGTAGAAGACGTAGACGGCCTCGTCGCCGACGAGGATGTCGCGACGACGCTCGCGCTCCTCGACCTTCTCGAGGCGGCGACGCAGCTCGAGGTTGCGGCGCTCGAAGGCGGTGAGGCGCTTGTCCAGATGGCTCGTCTCCCACTCGCCCTCCACGAGCGCGTGGCGAAGGAACAGCTCCCGAGCCAGCGGTCGGTCGAATCGGGCGAGCTGCACGCGGCGTTTCGGGATGATCTCCACGCCGAAAAGGGTCACCTTCTCGTATGCCGAGGCTGCTCCCTGCGACCTCGACCAGTGCGGCTCGCTCACCTGCCGCCGGGCCAGGTCCCCGGCGAGGGACTCCGCCCAGGCCGGGTCGACCGCGGCGACGGTCCGTGCGAACAGGCGGGAGGTCTCCACCAGCTCCGCCGCCATGACCGCCGTCGGGCGCTTCTTGCGGACGCCCGAACCGGGGAAGATCGAGAAGCGGGTGCCGCGCGCGCCGAGGTACTCGGCCTTCGTCGATGCGCCCCTGGCCGAGCGGCCGCGAGCATCCCGGCCGACGTCGCTGCGCGTGTCGAGGATGCCGAGGTGGGAGAGCAGCCCCGCCAGAATGGCGCGATGCACCGCATCGGGGTCGGCGGCATCGCCGGCGGGACGACCGTGCGAGCGTCCCCGGCCCATGAGGGCGCGCAGCTGACGGTGGACGTCCATCCACTCCCGCACCCGCACGTAGTTCACGAACTCCGCGCGACACATGCGCCGGAACGCGCTCGAGCCCAGCTCGGCCTGTTTCTCCTGGAGGTACTGCCAGAGGTTGAGCAGTGCGAGGAAGTCGCTGGTCGGATCGGCGAAGCGCGCATGGAATCCGTCCGCCTTGGCGCGCTCGGCCTCCGGACGCTCCCGCACATCCTGAATCGACATCCCCGCGACGATGGGGAGGACCTGGTCGAGGACGTCGGTGCGGTCCGCCTCGACGAGCATCCGTGCGAACCGGGGGTCGATCGGCAGTCGCGCGATCCGCTTGCCGATATCGGTCAGGCGGGCGCCGTCATCGCCCCGGCCGGGCCCGCGCACGGCACCGAGCTCGACGAGCAGGTCGAAGGCGGCCTTCACACCGCGGGAATCCGGGGGAGTGAGAAACGGGAAGGCGGAGACGTCTCCGAAGCCGAGGGAGAGCATCTGCAGCACCACCGACGCGAGACTGGTGCGCAGGATCTCGGGCTCGGTGAACTCCGGGCGCGTGGCGAAGTCCTCCTCGGCGTACAGGCGGACCGCGATTCCCGGTGCCGTGCGGCCCGCGCGTCCGGCCCGCTGCTGGGCCGACGCCTGCGACACCGGTTCGATCGGAAGGCGCTGGATCTTGCTGCGAGCGCTGTATCGCGAGATGCGGGCGGTACCGGTGTCGATGACGTACCTGATCCCGGGGACGGTGAGGCTCGTCTCGGCGACGTTCGTCGCCAGGATGACGCGGCGACGGACCCCGGCGACATGCGAGCGCTCGAAGACGCGGTGCTGCTCGGCGGCCGAGAGCCGTCCGTACAGCGGGAGCACCTCGGTCGGGGAGGCGTCCTTCGCGTACATGCCGCGAACCGCATCCATCGCATCCCGGATCTCCGCCTCGCCCGGCAGGAACACGAGCACGTCGCCGGCCGGCTCGCGGTCGAGCTCCCGCAGGGCGCGGGTGAGTCCGTCGATGTCGTCCGACTCGTCGTCTGACGCGTCGGTCCGCGGGCGGTAGCGCACCTCGACCGGATAGGTGCGACCGGACACCTCGACGATCGGTGCCGGATCGCCCTGCCGGTCGGCGAAGTGCTTCGCGAAGCTCTCCGGGTCGATCGTCGCGCTCGTGATCACGACCTTGAGGTCGGGACGCCGGGGGAGGATGCGGGCGAGGTAGCCGAGCAGGAAGTCGACGTTCAGGGACCGCTCGTGGGCCTCGTCGACGATGATCGTGTCGTAGCGGCGCAGCATCCGATCGCGATGGATCTCGTTCAGGAGGATCCCATCGGTCATGAGGGCGATGCGGGTGTCGTCGGAGACCGCGTCGGTGAAGCGCACCTTGTACCCGACCGTGGAGCCGAGCGGCACCTGAAGCTCTTCGCTCACCCGTTCGGCGATCGTCCGCGCGGCGATGCGTCGCGGCTGGGTGTGGGCGATCGAGGTGCGCCCGAGCTCCAGGCAGATCTTCGGCAGCTGCGTCGTCTTGCCCGACCCGGTGGCTCCGGCGACGATCACGACCTGGTGGTCGCGGATGGCCGCGGCGATCTCGTCGCGTGCCGCGCTGACGGGCAGCTCGGACGGATACGAGATGACGGGGTCGGGCGCGGACATAGCCCTCCATCGTACGACGTGAGTGTGCGGGAGGCGGCATGCAGCGGGTACCGTGGAGGGGTAAACCTACGAGGAGGCCGCCGCGTGTTCATCCTGTCCCTTCTGCTGTTCGTCGGCGGCATGGCGCTGCTGGGGCTGGCGATCTCTCTGCCCGTCGCCCCCGGCGTCTTCTTCGCGCTCGGCATCCTGGTGCTCTCCCTCGGCATCGCCCTGCCGATCCACTTCGGCGGCACCCCGGGTGCTGCCGGGCGCTGGTCGATCTCGCGCAAGGATTCCTGACCCCTCGTCGATCGCTTCGTCAAGGGGTGCTCGTCCGGCGCAGGCCCTCCTAGGCTGGGGGGATGGCTAACATTCCCCACATCGAACTCAACGACGGTCACCGCATCCCGCAGCTGGGCTACGGGGTCTTCCAGGTTCCGGCCGATGACACCCAGCGCGCCGTGAGCGAGGCGCTCGAGGTCGGCTACCGTCACATCGACACCGCCGCGATCTACGGCAACGAAGCGGGGGTCGGCGCGGCCATCGCGGCGTCGGGCATCGCTCGCGACGACCTCTTCGTGACCACGAAGCTCTGGAACGACCGACACGACGCGGACGAGCCCGACGCCGCCGTCGCCGAGAGCCTGGAGAAGCTCGGCCTCGAGTCGGTCGACCTCTACCTGGTGCACTGGCCCACGCCCGCGAAGGACAACTTCGTGCACGCGTGGGAGAAGATGATCGGCATCCGCGAGCGCGGGCTCGCCCGCAGCATCGGGGTCTCGAACCACCTCGTCGAGCACCTCGACCGCATCGTCGAGGCGACCTCGGTCGTTCCCGCCGTGAATCAGATCGAGCTCCACCCGGCGTATCAGCAGCGCGAGATCACCGCGTGGGCGGCCGATCACGGAACCGTCATCGAGTCGTGGGGCCCGCTCGGACAGGGCAAGTACGACCTGTTCGGCGCCGAGCCGATCGTCGCGGCGGCCGAGGCGGTCGGAAAGACGCCCGCCCAGGTCGTGCTGCGGTGGCACCTGCAGAAGGGTTTCGTGGTGTTCCCGAAGTCCGTGCGGCGCGCGCGTCTGGAGGAGAACATCGATGTCTTCGGGTTCACGCTCGACGAGCAGCAGATGGCCGCGATCGACGCGATGGACCCGGGCGACGGCAGCGGCCGCGTGAGCGCCCACCCCACCGAGGTCAACTGACTCACCCGGCCCCGCCCCGCTCCCGCGTGGCGGGGCCGGATAAAATGCACCGATGAGCACCGAGAGCGCCTACTGGTACGGCGAGGATCGCGACGACCGCCGCGAGCGTGCCGTCGCCCTGCTCCAGGCGTTCCGGCTCTATCGTGCGGCCGAGGTCGCGATGCGGCGTCGCACGCGTGAAGCGATGTCGATGGGCGAGAACGACCTGCTCGTGCTCCGCTATCTCCTCCGGGCGCAGCGCGAGGGGCGGCGCGTCTCGCCGAGCGAGCTCACGCGATATCTCGGCGTGTCCACCGCGTCGATGACGGCGATCATCGACCGGCTCGAGAAGTCACGCCACGTGCGGCGGGAACGCCACGAGACGGACCGGCGCAGTATCCACGTCATTCCCACCGCCGAGACCGACCACGAGGTGCGCGCGACCCTCGGCAAGATGCACGAGCGGATGCTCGCGGCCGTCATCGACATGACCCCCGAAGAGGACCGGATCGTGACCGAGACGCTCGCCCGCCTGCAGGCGGCGGTCGACCAGGTCGACGCCGAGCCGACGGCGGACTGACTCAGCCTGCGGATGCCGCGCGCAGGTGCGTCACCTGCGCGCGCGCGACCTCGACGCCGAACACCATCTCGAGGGCGGCTTCGAACTCATCCATGCGCCCCGCCGCGGCGAACTCGCGCGCTCGGACCGAGGGTGTGTGCGAGAGCACGCCCGCGAGGTGGCGGAGCGCCGCCTCGGCGCGCGCATCCGACCCGTCGCCCCGGAGCCGACCGAGCTCCGCGTGGAGGATGTCCTGGATGTGGCGGCGCACCGCGACGATCGCCGGGGCCGCATCGCGCTCCGCGGTGAAGGTGGCAACGGCCGAACCGACGACCTCGTGCGCGCCCGCGCCCAGTTCCGGCAGCGCGGCGTGTCGGCCGATGAGCTCGAGGTCCAGGAGCTCCACACCCTCGAGGGCGCCGACCTCCGGGTCGATGTTGCGGGGGAGACCGAGATCGACGAACAGGCGTCGCGAGGTGTCGACGACGTCGTCGGCGGTGATGACATAGCGCGCGGTGCAGGTGATCACGAGTTCCGCGTCGCGGATCGCCGCGCGCAGATCGGTCTCGGCGCGCACACCGTAGCGGGCGGCGAAGCGCTGCGCGCGACCGGTGGCGGAGTAGACCCGCACGTCGCCGGCGCCGCGCGCCTGCAGCGCGGCGATGGTGGTGGCGGCGTAGCTGCCGGTCCCCACCAGGAGGACCGGAACGGACGCCCAGTCGGAGATGCGGCTCTCGGCGAGATCGAGGGCGAGGCGCGCGAGCGAGCGACCGGCCGCACCCATGTCGGCCCTCGCGCGGACTTCGCGGGTGGCGTGTGCCGCCCGCTGGAAGGCCTGTTCCAGTGCCGGGCTCGTGGTCCCCGCGGTGCGCGCGTCGCGAAGCGCCCGCTGCACCTGACCGGTGATCTCCTCCTCGCCGACGACCATCGACTCCAGGCCCGAGCTCACCGAGAAGAGGTGCTGCACGACGTCGTCGCCGGCGAACGACTCCGCGCTCTCGCGCACGCTTCCCGCATCCGCACCGATCGTTTCCGCCAGCGTCTCGAGGACGGCCTCGCGCGCGAGCGCACCGGGCGCGGCGAGCGGTTCGTCGATCTCGAGATACGCCTCGAAGCGGTTGCACGTGGACAACACGACGGCGCCGCGCACGAAGGGGTGCGCGGCGACGAGTTCGGCGCCAGTGGACTCGCCCACACGCGAGATGCGGTCGAGGACGTCGAACTCGGTGTTGCGATGGCTGGCCGTGAGACAGAACAGCACCCCTCCATCGTAACGTCCGATCCTGAGGGTGTGCGCGAGGACGTAGCCTGGAGGGGTGTCATCCGCCCTGTCCCTCCTGCCCGTCGGGCACCCCTTGACAGACGGCAGAACCGCACGTTCGCCCCTCGTTCGGGCCGCACGCGGTGATCGGCCCGAGACGGCCCCGGTCTGGTTCATGCGGCAGGCGGGACGCTCGCTGCCGGAGTACCGGCAGTCGCGCGCCGGCGTCGACATGCTCGAGGCGTGCCTGCGCCCGGAGCTGGCCGCGGAGATCACCCTGCAGCCGGTCCGCCGCCACGGTGTCGATGCCGCGGTCTTCTTCAGCGATATCGTCACGCCCGTGCTGCTCGCCGGCGTCGACGTCTCGATCGTCGCCGGCCGGGGGCCGGTGCTCGCGGAACCGGTGCGCACCGCCTCCGACGTGCTCGCGCTCCGGCCGATCGACCCCGCCGTGCTGCAGCCGATCTCGGAGGCGGTCGCGCTCGTCGTCGCGGAACTCGGAGACACCCCGCTGGTCGGATTCGGCGGTGCCCCGTACACGCTCGCGAGCTATCTCGTCGAGGGAGGCCCGAGCAAGGAGCAGCTGCGCACTCGCGCCCTGATGAAGACCGACCCGCACACGTGGGCCGCGCTGCTGAACTGGTGCGCCGATGTCACCGGCGCCTTCGTGCGTGCGCAGGTGGAGGCTGGCGCGAGCATCGTGCAGCTGTTCGACTCGTGGGCCGGTTCGCTCTCGCGCGCCGACTACCAGCGGCGCGTCGCCCCGCACACGCGCCGCGCATTCGATGCCCTCCGCGGTTTCGACGTGCCGAAGATCCACTTCGGTCTCGGGCTGTCGGAGGTGCTCGATCTCGTGCCGCCGCTGGGAGCGGACGTCGTCGGCGTCGACTGGCGGCTGCCGCTCGATGTCGCCGCGATGCGCATCGGCCGTCCGCTTCCCCTGCAGGGCAACATCGACCCCGCCCTGCTCACGGCGCCGTGGCCCGTGCTCGCCGCCCACATCGACGACGTGCTCGCGCGCGGGGCCGACCTGCCCGGCCACATCCTCAACCTCGGTCACGGCGTGCCGCCGGAGACCGATCCGACCGTCCTGACCCGAATCGTGGAGTACGTGCATGGCCGCTGAGAACACCGCCCCGACCGCCGACCAGAACGAGGCCGGCGAACAGACCCACTACGGCCTGTGGGCGGTCTTCCGCCGCGACCCGCACCCGGCCGAGCCGCTCCCCGGCGCCGTCGCCGCCGTCGACGCCGCCGCGTCGATCGATTCGCTGCGGGCCGTGTACGACGTCTCGGGCCTGCGGGCGGATGCGGACGTGCTCGTGTGGCTGACCGGTCGCGCCGCCGAGGGGCTGCAATCCGATCTGCGCACGCTCCGGCGCTCGCGCGAGTTCGCGCCGCTGCTGCCGACGTGGAATGCGATGGGCGTTCACCGCGACGCCGAGTTCAGTCGCGACCACTCGCCCGCGTTCGCCCGCGGTCTGCCGCCCAAGGAGTGGGTGACGGTGTATCCCTTCGTGCGCAGCTACGAGTGGTACCTGCTGCCGCCCGAGGAGCGCGGCGCGATGCTCGGGGAGCACGGACGCATGGGGCGCGACTTCCCCCAGGTGCAGAGCAACACCGTGGCCTCCTTCGCGCTCGGCGACTACGAGTGGCTGCTCGCCCTCGAAGCCGACGATGTCATCGACCTCGTCGACCTCATGCGCTACCTTCGCAAGACCGAAGCCCGACGCCACGTGCGCGAAGAGGTGCCGTTCTTCACCGGTCGTCGCATCGACGTCGCCGACGTCGCCGACGTCGTGAGCTGATCGCGATGGCGCTGCGCATCGGCACGCGGGCGAGTGCGCTCGCCATGACCCAGGCGGGCACGGTCGCCGACATGCTCGGCGCCGAGCTGGTGCCGATCGTCTCCGAGGGCGACACCTCGACCGCATCGCTCTCATCGCTCGGCGGCACCGGGGTCTTCGCCACGGCCCTGCGCGAGGCGCTGCGGCGCGGCGAGGTGGATGCGGTGGTCCACTCCTACAAGGATCTGCCGACGGCTGCCGAACCCGGACTGGTGATCGCCGCGGTCCCGCCGCGCGCCGATCCGCGCGACGCCCTGTGTGCACGTGACGGCATGACCCTCGAGGAGCTCCCGCCGGGCGCCGCGGTGGGCACCGGCTCGCCGCGTCGTCGCGCTCAGCTGGCGATGCGCCGGCCTGATCTGCATCTCGTCGACATCCGCGGCAACATCGACACCCGGCTCGGTCGCGTCGGACACGAGGATCCGGAGCGCGCGCTCGACGCGGTCATCCTCGCGGCCGCCGGCCTCGAGCGGATCGGTCGCCTGGACGCGGCCACGGAACTGTTCGACCTCGACCGCTGGCCGACCGCGCCGGCTCAGGGCGCGCTCGCCGTCGAGGTGCGCGAGGGCGACGAGCATCTCGTGCGGCGCATCGACCACGCGGCCACGCGCGCGTCCGCCGATGCCGAGCGAGGCGTGCTCGCACGCCTCGAGGCGGGGTGCGCCGCGCCGATCGCCGCGATGGCCTTCGTCGAGGACGGCCTGCTGTTCCTCACCGCCCGCGTCTACCGCCCCGACGGCGGCGAGATGATCGACAGTTCGCGCGCCATGCCGATCGACGCCGAGGCGCCGGCGGAGCTCGCCACCCTCGTGGGCGTCGATCTCATCGAACGAGGCGCCGCCCGGATCGCACCGCTCGATCCGACGGTGCCGAACGCGCCCGACGCCCCATAGCGAAGGAGAAACCGTGACCGCGCCCCGCATCCGACCTCGCCGTCTGCGTGCAACGCCCGCGTGGCGTCGCCTGCAGAGTGAGACGCGCCTGGACGCGTCTCAGCTCGTGCTGCCGATGTTCCTCGCCGAGGGAGCCGCCGAAGCCCGCCCCATCTCCTCGATGCCCGGTGTCGTGCAGCATTCGACCGACACGTTCCGGGCGGCTCTGCACCGCGCCGCCGAGGCCGGCATCGGCGGCGTGATGCTCTTCGGCGTGCCCGAGCACAAGGACGCCGTCGGCTCCGGCGCGACCGATCCGGACGGCATCCTCAATGTCGCGACGCGCATCGCCGTCGCCGAGGTCGGTGACGCCCTGGTCGTGCAGAGTGACCTCTGCCTCGACGAGTTCACCGACCACGGCCACTGCGGCGTGCTCGATGCGCACGGTGGCGTGGACAACGACGCGACGCTGGATCGCTATCGCGACATGGCGCTCGCGCAGGCGGAGGCGGGATCCCACCTCCTCGGGCTGTCCGGCATGATGGACGGCCAGGTTGCGGCGCTTCGCGATGCCCTCGACGGCGCCGACCGCGGCGATGTGGCATTGCTGGCCTACTCCGCCAAGTACGCCTCGGCGTTCTACGGGCCGTTCCGCGAGGCGGTCCAGTCCTCGCTGCAGGGCGACCGTCGCACGTATCAGCTCGACCCGGGCAACCGCCGCGAGGGCGCTCGAGAGGTCGCCCTGGATGTGACCGAGGGAGCCGACGTGGTGATGGTCAAGCCCGCGATGACCTACCTGGATGTGCTCGCCGACGCCGCCGCGGTCTCTCCGGTGCCGGTGTGGGCGTATCAGGTCAGCGGCGAGTACGCGATGATCGAGGCCGCCGCCGCGCACGGGTGGATCGACCGCGAACGCGCGATCGACGAGTCTCTCACCGCCATCGTGCGCGCCGGCGCCGACGCGGTGCTCACGTACTGGGCCGTCGAGGCCGCCGAACGCTGGAAGGACGCATGAGCGCCACCGATTCCGCTCTGACCAACGAGACCGCCGCAGCACGTGCCCGCGCCGTCATCCCGGGAGGGGTGAACTCCCCGGTGCGGGCCTTCGGATCGGTCGGCGGCACGCCGCTGTCGATCGTCGCGGCCCACGGCGCGACGGTCACGGATGTGACCGGGCGCGAGTACGTGGACCTCGTCGCGTCGTGGGGACCCGCCCTGCTGGGGCACGCCCACCCGCGGGTGGTCGACGCCGTGCAGCGCGCGGCCTCTCGCGGTCTGTCGTTCGGCGCCTCCACGCCGGGGGAGACCGAGCTCGCCGAGCTCGTGGTGGAGCGCCTTGCCGTCGACGGCGCCCGCGGGATCGAGCGACTGCGCCTTGTCTCCACGGGCACCGAGGCCACGATGACCGCCATCCGCATCGCGCGGGGTGCGACCGGGCGAGACGTGATCATCAAGTTCGCCGGCCATTACCACGGCCACTCCGACGGGCTGCTCGCCGAATCCGGATCGGGCGTGGCGACGCTCGGCCTTCCGGGCTCCGCCGGCGTCCCCGCGCCGATCGCGGGGCTCACCCTCGTCCTGCCGTACAACAACCGTGCGGCGGTGCGCGACGCGTTCGCCGCGCATCCCGGGCGCATCGCCGCGATCATCGCGGAGGGCGCCGGCGCCAACGCCGGCATCCTCGCGCCCGAAGACGGCTTCAACGACTTCCTCGTGGAGACCGCGCACCGCGAGGGGGCGCTGTTCATCCTCGACGAGGTGCTCACCGGGTTCCGGGTCGACCCCGCCGGATGGTGGGGCCACGAGCGCGCTCGCGGCGCCGGCTACGTGCCCGACCTGCTCACCTTCGGGAAGGTCATCGGGGGCGGGATGCCGCTGGCCGGCATCGGCGGGCGCGCGGACCTCATGGAGCTGCTGGCGCCGCTCGGGCCCGTCTACCAGGCCGGCACCCTCAGCGGGAATCCGCTCGCGGTCGCGGCGGGGGTCGAGACGCTCCGGCTCGCCGACGCCGGTGTCTACGCCGCCGTCGATGCGGCATCCGCTCGCGTCGCGTCGGCGCTCACCGCCGCGCTCGCCGCGGAGGGCGTCGCGCACACGCTGTCGTTCGCCGGGAATCTGTTCTCGGTCGCGTTCCGCGAAGCGCCGGTGCGCGACTACGACGACGCGAAGGATCAGGAGGCGTGGCGATACGGCCCGTTCTTCCACGCCATGCTCGCACACGGCGTGTCGCTTCCGCCGAGCGTGTTCGAGGCGTGGTTCCTCACGGCGGCGCACGACGACGACGCCGTGACCCGCATCGAGGAGGCGCTGCCTCACGCGGCCCGCGCCGCCGCGGCGGCCTGACGGTCGCCGAGCACGCTCGCGCTCCGGGCGCCGGAACACCGTCAGATCCAGCCGGGAAGCCAGTTGTGGAGGCGCCAGAAGTCGTAGGGAACAGTCGTGGCGGTCTGGATGGGGTACCAGAACGCCGTGAGCACCAGCACCGCGATGAGAATCACCCACACCAGGCGCTGCCCGTTCGCACGTCGCACCGCATCGAAGGACGCCGATCCGGAGAGGTCGCGGAGTGCGTATGCGAGGGCGAGCACGACGAAGGGCAGCATGACCACGGTGTAGAACTGGAAGATCGTGCGCTCCGGGTACAGCAGCCACGGCACGTAGGTGGCGGCGATCCCGGTCAGCACGAGGCCGGTCTGCCACCGCGGTCGCACGGCGAAGCGGTAGATCAGCCACAGCGCCGCGGCCATGCCCGCCCACCAGATGAGCGGATTGTTCAGGCTGTAGATGTTCTGCACGCACGACGCCCCGCCGCAGTCCGTGCTCTCGTAGTACATCGACGTCGGACGCAGCAGCAGCGGCCACTGCCAGGCCGGGCTTGCGTAGCCGTGCTCGGTGGTCAGTCCGACGTGGAAGTCGTAGACGGCCTTGTGGAAAAGCCAGAGCGAGCGGAGCGACTCCGGTACCCATCCCCATGCGCCGGGGTCGGTCTCGCCGCCGAGGTTCCGTCCCCATCCGCCCGCTGTGAGCAGCCATCCCGTCCAGGTCGACAGGTAGACGACCACGGCGCCGGGGACGAGCAGCAGGAACGAGACCGGCCCCTGCCGGAGGACGGCGTCCGTCGGCCAGAAGGTGATCCCCGCGCGGCGGCGCGCCCACGCGTCCGTCACGATCAGGTAGACGCCGAGTGCGGCGAGCACATAGAGCCCCGACCATTTGACGGCGCCCGCGCATCCGGCCGCTGCGCCCGCGGCGATGATCCACGGACGGTTCCACAGCACCGGGCCCCATTCGTGGGGGGCGTCGCGGGATGCCGTCCCGGCGGCGATGCGCGCAGCGTGCCCGCGGGCGTCGAGCGCCACGAACCATGCCGCCAGGAGCACGAAGAACGCCAGGAAGGTGTCCAGGAGAGAGACGCGGCTCATCACGATCGCCTGACCGTCCACGGCGAGCAGCAGCGCGGCCACGGTGGCGAAGGCGATCGACCGCGTGAGGGTGCGGGCGAACAGGTAGAGCACGAGCACCATGGCGGTGCCGAACACGGCGGCTGCGATCCGCCAGCCGACGGATGAATCCGCGCCGAACAGGGCCATGCCGACGCCGATGAGGAACTTCCCCAGCGGCGGGTGCACGGAGAAGCTGCCGGTCGCGAGGAAAGTGTCCGTCTCGCCCTGGGCGAAGTCTGCGTCGGCGCCCTCCGGCCAATCCGCCGTGTAGCCGAGCACCCACTGGCTCCATGCGTCCTTGACGTAGTAGGTCTCGTCGAAGATCAGGACGGCGGGGTGCCCCAGATTCCACAGGCGCAGGATGCCCGCCAGCAGCGTCACGATCACGGGTGCGAGCACCGCCCACCGACGCGCCAGCACGGGGTCCGCGCGCAGGCGCGTGGTCACCCGGTCGTACCACGTCGTCCTCGGCGCGGGCCGCGGCGTCACCTCGGCCGTCGCGCTCAGGTGGCCGGTGCCCCGCCCTCGTTCCGCGGCTGCCGCGGACGGATCGGCGGGCTCGGGCTTCGACACGTCGTCCAGCCTATGCTGGGGCGGTGATCATCCTGGCCGCGACCCCGATCGGCAACCTCGGCGACGCGTCGACACGGCTGATCGAGGCTCTCGCGACGGCGCAGACGATCGCCGCCGAGGACACGCGCACCACCCAGCGTCTGCTGGCCGCGCTGGGCATCGACAATCGGCCTCGGCTCATCGCTCTGCACGATCACAACGAGAAAGATCGCGCCCACGACCTCGTGGAGCTCGCGCGCGACGCCGACGTGCTGCTGCTCAGCGACGCCGGCATGCCGACCGTGAGCGACCCGGGGTACGGTGTCGTCGCCGCCGCAGCAGCGGCCGGCGTGACCGTCACCGCGATTCCCGGTCCGAGTGCGGTGGTGACGGCGCTCGCCGTCGCGGGGCTCCCGACGGATCGCTTCACCTTCGAAGGGTTCGTGCCGCGCCGGCCGGGCGAGCGTGCCCGGATGCTCGCGGAGCTCGATGCCGAATCGCGCACGATGGTGTTCTTCGAGGCGCCGTCCCGCACGGCGGCCACGCTGCACGACATGATCGCGGCGTTCGGTGCCGAGCGTCGCGTCGCCGTCTGCCGGGAACTGACGAAGCTGCACGAACAGGTCGTGCGCGGGAGCGTGACCGAGGTCGCCGCATGGGCGGACGAGGGCGTGCGCGGCGAGGTCGTGATCGTCGTCGCCGGCGCGGAGCGGCGAGCCGTCGCCTTCGGCGACGCGGTCGATCAGGTCACCGCGCTCGTCGCCGGCGGCGCACGACTGAAAGAGGCCGCCGCGGAGGTCGCCGAGGCTACGGCGCATTCGCGCCGCGATCTGTACCAAGCTGCGCTCGCCGCGCGAGACTGACGGCGCACGGGTCCGTCACACGGGGACGGGTCACCGGGACGGGCAACTAGAATTCTCGGGTGAGTACCGGCCGATCCTTCTACATCACGACGCCGATCTATTACCCGAGCGATGTGCCGCACATCGGTCACGGTTACACCACCGTCGCCGTCGACACCCTCGCGCGCTGGCACCGCCAGGCCGGGGACGACACCTGGATGCTCACCGGCACCGACGAGCACGGTCAGAAGATGATGCGCGCCGCCGCGGCCAACGGCGCGACGCCGCAGGAGTGGGTGGACCGTCTCGTCACCGAGTCGTGGTTCCCGCTGCTGAAGACCCTCGACGTCGCCAACGACGACTTCATCCGAACCACCCAGGAGCGTCACGAGGAGCGCGTGAAGGCGTTCGTGCAGGCGATCTACGACCGCGGCTACATCTACGCCGGCGAGTTCGAAGCGCTGTACTGCGTCGGCTGCGAGGAGTTCAAGACCGAGGCCGAGATCCTCCCGGGCACCGGGGAGTTCGAGGGACTCAAGGTGTGCGCGATCCACTCCAAGCCGCTGGAGCTGCTGCAGGAGAAGAACTACTTCTTCAAGCTCAGCGAGTTCCAGGACCGGCTGCTGGAGCTCTACGCGTCGCAGCCCGACTTCATCCGCCCGGAGTCGGCCCGCAACGAGGTCGTCTCGTTCGTGCGGAGCGGACTGAAGGACCTGTCGATCTCCCGCTCGACCTTCGACTGGGGCATCGAGGTGCCCTGGGATGACAGCCACGTCATCTACGTGTGGGTGGACGCGCTGCTCAACTACGCCACCGCGGTCGGCTACGGGACCGACCCGGAGCAGTTCGACCGGCGCTGGCCGGCGTACCACGTAGTGGGCAAGGACATCCTGCGCTTCCACGCCGTCATCTGGCCGGCCATGCTCATGGCGGCCGGTCTCGACGTGCCTCGCGGCGTGTTCGCCCACGGCTGGCTGCTCGTCGGCGGCGAGAAGATGTCCAAGTCGAAGCTCACCGGCATCGCCCCGACCGAGATCACGGATGTGTTCGGCTCGGATGCGTACCGGTTCTACTTCCTCTCGGCCATCGCCTTCGGCCAGGACGGCTCGTTCTCATGGGAGGACCTCTCCGCGCGGTATCAGGCCGAGCTCGCGAACGGGTTCGGGAACCTGGCATCGCGCACCGTCGCGATGGTCGGCAAATACTTCGACGGCGCCGTGCCGGCACCCGGGGCCTACACCGAGGCCGATCTCGAGATCCAGCGCGTCGTCGCGGATGCGGCGAGCGCCGCGGATGCGGCCATGGAGCGTTTCCGCATCGACGAGGCGATCGACCGCATCTGGACGATCGTCGACGAGCTCAACGGCTACATCACGATCAACGAGCCGTGGGCGCTGGCCAAGGACGAGGCCAAGCGAGAGCGACTGCAGACGGTGCTCTACACCGTCGCGGAGGGGCTCCGCGCGCTGACCGTGCTGCTGTCGCCGGTGATGCCCGAGGCGACCGCCAAGCTGTGGCTCGCCCTCGGCGTGGGTGAGACGCTCGGATCGCTGGAGGATCAGCCCATCCGCGAGGCCGGCCAGTGGGGGGCGCTGCTCCCCGGCACCTCCGTCAACGGCTTGGCCCCCCTCTTCCCCCGCGTCGAGCAGGCCTGATCCCGCCGGCGCCCCGGCTCCCAGCGGCATCCACCCCTGCCCTGCGGCATCCACCCCTGCCCTGCGGCATCCACCCCTGCCCTGCGGCATCCCCCCCTGCCCTGCGGCATTGACCCCTGCCCTGCGGCATTGACGGCCTGGTGATGTCCCACTTTCTGTCCCTACGGGCGGCTATGGCGACGGAATTTGGGACATGCCCTGTGGAGTGGGCGTGATCGCCGGGTGATGTCCCACTTTCTGTCCCTATGGGGCTGGATGCGAGCGGAAAGTGGGACATGCAGCAGGATGGGGGAGGCTGGGACATGCAGCAGGATGGGGGAGGCTGGGGAAGCAGCAGGATTGGGAGCGCCAGGATGTGGAGCGACCGGATGGAGGGGAGAGGCGAGCGATGAGCGATCCGAGCGCGTACGTGCGAACGCGGGAGAAGGGGACGCGCGACACCCGATATCCGGATGCGCCCGCGCCGCTGGCGGTGCCCGTCTACGACAATCACGCCCACCTCGAGATCGAGGACGGCGATGATCCGCTGAGCCTCACCGACCAGCTCGACCGCGCCGCCGAGGTCGGCGTGGCGGGCGTCGTGCAGGCCGGAGGAGACATCGAGTCCAGCCGCTGGTCGGCCTGGGCGGCTTCGTCGGATCCGCGCGTCCTCGCGGCGGTCGCCATCCACCCCAACGAGGCCCCGCTGTATCGCGACGCGGGACGCCTTGACGAGGCGATCGCGGTCATCGACGAGCTCGCCGCACAGCCGCGCGTGCGTGCGATCGGGGAGACCGGGCTGGACTTCTTCCGCACCGACGAGCCCGGCATCCCCGCGCAGCACGAGTCCTTCGAGGCGCACATCGCGCTGGCGAAGAAGCACGGCATCGCGATGCAGATCCACGACCGCGACGCTCACGATGCGGTGCTCGAGACGCTGTCGCGCGTCGGCGCCCCGGAACGCACGGTGTTCCACTGCTTCTCCGGCGACGAGGCGATGGCCGGCATCGCCGCCGAGCGCGGCTACTGGCTCTCGTTCGCCGGCAACGTCACGTTCAAGAATGCCCAGAACCTGCGTGACGCGTTGCACGTGACGCCGGTCGAGCGCATCCTCGTCGAGACGGATGCGCCGTTCCTCACGCCGACCCCGCATCGCGGACGCCCCAACGCCCCGTACCTGATCCCGGTCACGGTGCGCTTCATGGCCGCGGAGCTCGGGGTCGAGCTCGACGAGCTGTGCGCACAGCTGGCCCGCAACACCCTCGAGGTCTACGGCGCGTTCTGAGCCTTCGCGTTCTTGCGCACGAACAGCGTCTCGGTCTGCTCCAGCTCCATGCCCTTGGTCTCGGGGATCTTCCACGCGACGTAGAAGAACGACAGCGCCGCGAACGTTGCGTACATGCCGTAGGTCAGCGGGAGCGACCAGCCGGACATGACGGGGAAGCTCACCGTGATGAGGAAGTTCGCGATCCATTGCGCTCCCGCGGCGACGCCCAGCGCCTTGCCGCGGATGCGGCTGGGGAAGATCTCGCCGAGGAGCACCCACACGAGCGGACCCCACGACGCGCCGAACCCGATCACGAAGAGGTTCGCGGCCACGAGGGCGATCGGACCCCACGGGTCGGGGAGGGATACGTCGTCCCCGGAGCCGGTGGCGAAGGCGAACGAGATCGCCATCGCTGCGAGCGATACCGTCATCAGCACCGACCCGGTGAGCAGGATCGGCTTGCGTCCGACGCGGTCCACCAGCACGATCGCGACGATGGTCACCAGGACGTTCGTCGCCGACGTGATGACGCTGATCAGCAAGGAGTTCTGCTCGGTGAAGCCGACCGCCCGCCACAGCGTCGTGGAGTAGTAGAAGATCACGTTGATGCCGACGAACTGCTGGAAGACGGACAGGATGATCCCGATCCAGACGATGCCCTGGAGGCCGAAGACCGGACCGCGCAGCGACACCCCCGCGTTCTTGCGGTCGGCCTGGATCTTCTTCTCGAGTTCGTTGACGGTGATCTCGAGATCCTCCGGCGGCATGAGACGGGAGAAGATCTCCCTGGCCTCATCCATGCGTCCGCGTGCGATGAGGTACCGCGGAGACTCCGGCATCGTCAGCGCCAGGATGCCGTACACGAGAGCCGGGATGGCTTCGACCAGCAGCATCCATCGCCATGCGTCGAGTCCGAACCACATCGGCTCGTTCGCGCCGCCGGCGATGTTCGCCAGCAGCGCGTCGGACAGCAGGGCCGCGAAGATGCCGAGGGTGATCGCCAGCTGCTGCAGCGAACCGAGCGTGCCGCGGATCTGACGCGGCGCGACCTCGGCGATGTAGGCAGGGGCGACCACCGATGCGATGCCGATGCCGATGCCGCCGATGAGCCGCCAGAAGGTGAGGTCCCACACCCCGAACGCGAGGCCGGAGCCGAAGGCGCTCGTCAGGAACATGACCGCGCCGATCAGCATGACCTTGAGGCGCCCGAACCGGTCGCTCAGGGTTCCGGCCAGGATCGCACCGAAGGCGCACCCGAGCAGGGCGATCGCGACGACGAAGCCGGTGATCACGTCGTTCAGGGCGAAGTCGGACTCGATGGAGTCGACGGCGCCGTTGATCACCGACGAGTCGAAGCCGAACAGGAAACCGCCGACGGCGGCGGCGATCGACAGGGCGATGGCCCGCCGACCGTACGAGCTGCTCAGGGAGAACCCCGCCGTGGGGGTGGAACCGGATGACATCACAGCCGTCACCCTAGACCCGTGCGCGCCGGCGTGCACAGCGCCATGCTGGGCTTGACTACAGTGAACCCATGCCCGTACAGCTGCTCGGCGCGGGTGAGATCCGCGCCCTCGCCGCCGAGCTCGATGTCACCCCGACGAAGAAACTCGGTCAGAACTTCGTCGTCGACGCCAACACGGTGCGCAAGATCGTGCACGTCGCCGATGTGCGTCCGGGCGAACGCGTGGTCGAGATCGGCCCCGGGCTGGGGTCTCTCACGCTCGCGATCCTGGAGGCGGGGGCGAGCGTGACGGCGGTGGAGATCGACGCGCGCCTCGCGGCACGCCTGCCGGGCACGGCGACCGCTCACGGCGTCGCGGACGGCGCACTGCAGGTCGTCGCCGCGGATGCGCTGCGGGTGTCCGATCTGCCCGGTCGGCCGACGGTGCTCGTGGCGAATCTGCCGTACAACGTCTCGGTCCCGGTGCTGCTGCACTTCCTGGAGACCTTCCCGGAGCTGCAGCGCGGCGTGGTGATGGTGCAGGCGGAAGTGGGAGAGCGCCTCGCAGCGCCCCCCGGCTCGAAGGTCTACGGTGCTCCGAGCGCCAAAGCGGCCTGGTACGGTCCGTGGCGGCTCGCCGGCACGGTGTCGCGCCAGGTCTTCTGGCCCGTGCCGAACGTCGACAGCGTGCTGGTCGCCTTCACGCGCGACGCCTCGCCCCGCGGCACCGAGCGGGAGCGCCTGCGCACCTTCGCGATCGTGGATGCGGCCTTCCGGCAGCGCCGCAAGATGCTGCGGCAGGCCCTCGCGGACGTGCTCGGCGGCTCGTCGTCGTCCGCCTCGGCCGTCCTGGAGCAGGCCGGTGTGCGCGCGACCGCGCGCGGCGAAGAGCTCTCGATCGACGACTTCCAGCGGATCGCGGCCGTCGCCGGAGGCGACCTGCCGGTCAGGTGACGTTTCGTCATCGTTCACCGTGTCCGGCCTCGCGGGCCGAAACATGCCGGTAACATTTCCCGGAACCCCGGCTCGACCCCGGGATGGGAGATGAAGCGATGCACACCGCGGAATACCCGGCACCCGACCGGACCTTGCTCCACCTCAGCGATACTCACCTGCGCGCCCCCGGCGCTCGCCTGTTCGATGTGATCGACGGCGCGGAACGGATGCAGCGCACGCTCGCGAGCATCGTCGATTCCGGCGTGCGACCCGACGCCCTCATCTTCACCGGAGACCTCGCCGACCTCGGCGAGCCCGAGGCGTACACCCGGCTGCGCTCCCTGGTCGAACCGGCCGCCGCCGCGATCGGTGCACGCGTGATGTGGGTCATGGGCAACCACGACGATCGGGTGGCGTTCCGCTCTCGGCTCCTCGACGACGACAGCGGGGACGACGCGCCCTACGACCGCGTCGAGGAGATCGACGGTCTGCGCATCGTGACCCTCGACAGCTCCGTGCCCGGACACCACCACGGCGAGGTGTCCGACGAGCAGCTGGACTGGCTCGCGCAGGTGCTGCGCGAGCCCGCGCCTCTCGGCACCGTCCTCGCGATGCACCACCCGCCGGTTCCCGCGGTGCTCGATCTCGCAGCCAGTGTGGAGCTGCGCGAACAGCGCCGGTTGGCGAAGGTGCTGCGCGGCACCGACGTGCGGGCCGTCATCGCCGGCCACCTGCACTACTCGACCTTCGCGACCTTCGCCGGCATCCCGGTCTCCGTCGCCTCGTCGACCTGTTACGCACAGGACCTCACGGTTCCCGTCGGCGGCACCCGACCGCAGGACGGCGCACAGTCGTACAACCTGGTGCACCTCTACGATGACACCGTCGTGCACTCGGTCGTCCCCGTCGACGTGCCCCGGGTGCTCGAGTACATCGATCCGGCGGAGTCGCAGCGCCGACTCGTCGCGGCCGACGTGCGGCCGTTCAGCTCGCCGTCGCGTGCGGCGTCGCCGTCGGACCGCGTCGCCCTGAGTCGGCGCTGAGCTCGACGCGCTCCCACGGGGCGGGCACCGGGAACATCCTCTCGAGCGTGGTCCGGACCGTGTGGGCCCGCACCTCCTCGGGCACCTCGACCTCGCCGCCGTCGTTGAGGCAGAACATGTCGACCGCCTCACGGCCGGCCAGCCGCTCCATCCGACGCAGGCCGCTGCGCATCGTCGTCTGCACGTAGCGCGTGCGCGGACGGCTGGTCGGCACGGCACGGCCGGTCATCAGCGCGTAGTAGTGGTACAGGCTGTTGGTCACCGAGATGTCCGTCGCTGCGCGGAAGCGCGAGCCGGCCGTACGGGCGAAATCTTCGGGGAACTCCTGCTCGAGCTCGGCCATGACGCTGCGACGCAGCGGGGTCGCGCAGTGCTCGAGGTCGCGTGTGATGGTGCGGCCGAAGCGCTCCTTCAGGAGGGCCCGGTTCACGCGCAGTCCGTTGTCGTGCCCACTGCGGTGCGGCCCCGGGGCGCCTGAGCCGATCCGCACGCCGCACTCGACGAACTTCGTCACCCCTGCCGGCGTGAAGAACATCTCCGGGTGCACGCGCCGTCCGAAGAACATGTCGTCGTTGGAATAGAGGAAGTGCTCGGCGAGCCCGGGGATGCGGTGCAGCTGCGCCTCGACGGCGTGCGAATTGTGCGTGGGAAGCGTCGCCGGGTCGGCGAAGAAGTCCTCGCTGCGCACGATCGTCACCTTCGGGTGGTCGAGCAGCCACGACGGCGCGGGGGAGTCGGTGGCGATGAAGATGCGACGTACCCAGGGTGCATACATGTGCACGCTCCGCAGGGCGTAGCGAAGCTCGTCCACGTGCCGGTACCGCGCCGGGCCGTCGTCGCCGGCGCCGACGACGTATCCCGCCATGCGTGCCGCACGCTGGCGCTGGAAGTCGGTCGAGGAGCCGTCCACCCAGGAGAAGACGATGTCGATCTCGTCGGTGACCTCATCCGGCTGCGGATCGAACATCCCCTCCCACGTCCGCCACGACCGGCCATGGCGCTCGACCGTCGTCGCCACGAGGTCCGTCGCCGCGGTGCGGCGGCGCGAGAAGGTGTTGTCCGACGGCGCTTCCACGACATCGCTCGCGAAGCGCCAGAACTGCACGCGGACGCCGGTGGCGGCACCGTACCGCAGCCCGCCCGTGCGAGCGATCCGCGGACGATAGACGCGCACGGCCGTCGGCGCGTCTGGGAGAGGGGCCGCATCCACCGCGAGCACCGCGGCGCTCTGCTTGAGCTTGACGTGCAGAGGCTCGTGCGCGCAGGCGCCCGCCAGGGCCGCGTGCGCCGCGGCGCGCTCGGCGAGGTCGACCACGAGGGCGAGGGTATGACGGTCGTGCCGGATCAGCCGGACGCCGACGCCGGCATCCTCCAGCACATCGCTCACGAAGATCAGGTCCTCGGCATGCGCCTGGTCGGGTGTGAGGCGATCGTGCACGAGGTGGAGCAGCCCGCGGTCGACGACGACATCGTCACGCTGGAGCAGCGATGACCAGGGGTGCCGATCGAGCGGCAGAGAGGACACGACGGTCATGGTGGTTCCTTCACACTGATGCAGGGGCGCTCTCGCCGCCGGCGGCGCAACCCTACGAGGAAACTATTACAGCACTGTTTCCCCCGTGTTCATGCGGGATGCGCGGCGGCTTCCGTCAGACGCTGTGAACCATCCGAGCGCCGCGCGCGTCGCCGTCCGACGGCGCGCGCTAGCCTCGGATCATGAGCGACGATTCCCGCTTCCGCCCCGACATCCCCGACCTCCACCGTCCGTACGCGGCGGCGCCGGAGCGCTACGACAGACGCGGGTACCGCCAGGTCGGGGCATCGGGTCTGTACCTGCCGGCCATCTCACTCGGACTCTGGTGGAACTTCGGGGACAACATCCCCCTCGACAACCAGCGGGAGCTGCTGCGTCACGCCTTCGATCGCGGTATCACGCACTTCGATCTGGCGAACAACTACGGGCCTCCCTACGGCTCGGCGGAGAAGAACTTCGGGCGCATCTTCGCCGAAGACCTCCGCCCGTACCGCGACGAACTCATCATCTCGTCGAAGGCCGGATGGGACATGTGGCCCGGTCCCTATGGCGACTACGGTTCGCGAAAGTACATCCTCGCCAGTGCCGAGCAGTCGCTGCGGCGCATGGGACTGGACTACGTCGACATCTTCTACTCCCACCGAGCCGACCCCGTGACGCCGGTGGCCGAGACGATCGCGGCGCTGGACACCCTCGTCCGCCAGGGCAAGGCGCTCTACGTGGGCATCTCGTCGTACAGCGCCGAGCGCACCGTCGAGGCCGCGGCGGTCGCGCGCTCGCTCGGGACCCCGCTGGTGATCCACCAGCCGTCCTACTCCATGCTCAACCGATGGGTCGAAGACGGCCTCACCAGGGCGCTGACCCAGGAGGGCATGGGTGCGATCGCCTTCACCCCGCTCGCGCAGGGGCTCCTCACCGACAAGTACCTCGGCGACGGCACCGCGGATCGCGCGCAGCAGCGATCGTCGCTGCCGGGCGGGGCGCTGTCGGAGGACGGGATCGCGACGCTGCGAGGTCTCAACGTGATCGCGACCGAGCGTGGTCAGTCGCTCGCGCAGATGGCCCTGCAGTGGGTGCTGCGCGATCGCGTGGTCGCGTCGGCCCTCATCGGCGCTTCGCGCACCTCGCAGCTCGATGAGAACCTCGCCGCCCTCGACGGTCCCGCCTTCACAATGGAGGAGATCGAGCAGATCGACACCCTCGCCGGCGGGATCGACGTGGATCTCTGGGCGGACTCCGCGAAGCTGTGAGCATCATGGCCGTCTCCGATCGCGTGCACGTGCGCGCGCCGGGCAAGCTGAACCTCTTCTTCGAGGTGGGTGCGGCCCAGGATGACGGCTATCACGACGTCGCTTCCGCCTATCAGGCCGTGTCGCTCTGGGAGGACGTGTACGCCCAGCCCGCCGACGGCTTCACCCTCAGCGTCAGCGGCTCGGTCGACGTCTCGGGGGTGCCCGCCGACGACCGGAACCTCGCCCTGCGCGCGGCCCGCCTCATCGCGCGCCGGCTCGATCACGAGGGTGGCGTGCATCTCGACATCGTCAAGCACGTGCCGGTCGCCGGGGGGATGGGTGGCGGCTCGGCCGACGCCGCTGCCGCGCTCGTCGCGTGCGACGCGCTGTGGGGCGGTGATCTCGGCTCGGCCGAACTGCACCGCATGGCGGCACGTCTCGGCGCAGACGTGCCGTTCGCCCTCATGGGCGGCACGGCCGTCGGAACGGGTCGGGGCGATCAGCTCAGTCCTGCCCTCGCAAAGGGGCGCTTCGACTGGGTGCTCGTCACCGTCGACGGGGGATTGTCGACCCCGGATGTCTACGGTCGTCTCGACGAGATGCGGCGACGCCCCGACATCCGCCCCGCGCCCGGGTCGCCCGCCGTTGAGCCGGGCGTGCTCCACGCGCTTCGCGCGGGGGATCCGGTCGCGCTCGCCGAGCACGCTCGGAACGACCTGCAGGTCGCGGCTCTGAGCCTGCGCCCAGACCTTCGCGACCTGCTGGAGGACGGCGAGAGCGCGGGAGCGCTCACGGGGATGGTGTCGGGCTCCGGTCCGACCGTCGCCTTCCTCGCGGACGGACCCGAGGCCGCGCTCGACCTGCAGGTGACGCTCTCGGCCGCCGGTCACCGCGCGCTTCATGTGCACGGTCCGGTGCACGGGGCCCGCATCGTCTGAGCGGCGCCCTAGCGCATGGGGCCGGGCCGCGCAATGTTCCCGGCCGTCCGCCTTCGTGTCGTTGCCAGCCGCTACGGTGGTGAGCACGTCCTCGGGAGGAATCATGAAGGCACGACTGCACGGCTCGGTGATCGCCGAGGCCGACGAGAGCGACCTCGTCCGCATCGAAGGCAACTGGTACTGGCCGCCCGTCAGCGTCTCCGACGGTGTGCTTGCCGAGAGCCCCACCGCGTACACCTGCCCGTGGAAAGGCGCCGCGCAGTACTACAACGTGACCGCCGCGGGCCAGACGCTGGACGACGGCGCGTGGGCGTACCCGGATCTCCGCCCGGGCGCGGTGGACCGCGTCGGTGTCGACTTCGCCGGCTACATCGCCTTCGACCGGGGCATCGAGATCTCCTGACCCGCGGAGGCCGCCACCCGCGGCCGACGGTTCCCCGGGCGACCGCACGACGACAGAGAGCGACGATGGCCGACACGACTCCCGCAACCTCGGCGGATGCCCCCGGCGGCATCGACTTCCGCGACGTGACCAAGGTCTTTCCCGACGGCACGCGTGCGGTGGGGGAGTTCCGTCTCCACGTTCCTCCGCACAAGACCACGGTCCTGGTCGGTTCGTCGGGTTCCGGCAAGACCACGCTGCTGCGCATGATCAACAGGATGGTCGAGCCCTCTTCGGGCTCGATCTCGATCGACGGCGACGACATCGCCGATCGAGACCCGGTGTCCCTGCGCCGGAGCATCGGCTACGTGATGCAGAACTCGGGCCTGATGCCCCATTTCACCGTGCTCGACAACATCACCACGGTTCCCGTGCTGCGGGGAACCCCGCGACGTGACGCTCGTGCCCGGGCGCTCGACCTCATGGACACCGTCGGCCTGGACCGCTCGATGGCCGACCGCTACCCGAGTCAGCTGTCGGGCGGGCAGCAGCAGCGCGTGGGTGTGGCGCGCGGCCTGGCGGCCGAGCCCAACATCCTCCTGATGGACGAGCCCTTCGGCGCGGTCGACCCGATCGTGCGGGCGGAGCTGCAGGAGGAGCTCCTGCGGCTTCAGCGCGAGATCGGGAAGACGATCGTGTTCGTCACGCACGACATCGACGAGGCGTTCCTGCTGGGCGACCAGGTGGTGATCCTCGAGAAGGGCGCCGAGGTCGCGCAGATCGGCACGCCGAACGAGATCACCGAGAACCCCGCGAGCGCGTTCGTGGAGAGCTTCATCGGGGCAGACAGGGGCAAGCGTGCGCTCCATCTGAAGAAGACCGACCGCGGCACCGTCGTCGTCGACGGCGAGGGGCGCGCGCAGGGGGCGCTCGTCGAGGAAGGCGGGTGACGTGGACTGGGTCCTCGACAACCTCGACCTCATCGGCGAGCTGACACTGATCCACCTGCGGCAGAGCATCCTCGCGATCGTCATCGGATTCGTGCTGTCGGTGCCGCTGGGGTGGGTGGCGTTCCGATTCCGGCTGCTGCGCAGCGGCATCATCACCGTGGTCGGGCTGCTCTACACGATCCCCTCGCTCGCGCTGCTG
The DNA here is from genome assembly GCF_042846595.1 of Microbacterium sp. MTN4-26. NCBI lineage: Bacteria > Bacillati > Actinomycetota > Actinomycetes > Micrococcales > Microbacteriaceae > Microbacterium > Microbacterium sp. MTN4-26. Next base: position 14,298 of record NZ_BTGO01000023.1, on the reverse strand, counting down.
ATGATCCTGCCCACGATCTTCGGGTACAGCGCGATCAGCGAGATCAACCTGATCGTGGCGCTCACCATCTACGCGCTCGCGATCATGGTGCGATCGGTGTCCGACGGTCTGCAGTCGGTCGACTCCGGGGTGCGGCAGGCCTCGACGGCCGTGGGGTTCGGCGGCGCGCGCAGATTCTGGGCCGTCGAGTTCCCCCTGGCCGGTCCCGTGATCCTGGCCGGCCTGCGGGTGACGGCGGTCAGCACGATCTCGCTTGCGACCGTCGGAATCCTGATCGGTGTCACCAACCTCGGGTACCTCTTCACGAACGGACTCCAGCGGCGGATCATCCCCGAGGTGCTCGCGGGGGTCGTCGCCGTGGTCGTCATCGCGCTTCTGATCGACTACCTCCTGGTGCTCACCGGTCGCGCCCTCATGCCGTGGTCACGGCAACCCTCGCGTCGTGAGCGTCGTCGGGCGCGGCGGGTGCTCGCCGGGGCGGAGGCTCCCGCGTGAACCTCATCATCAACGCCTTCGTGTGGCTGGCGAACCCCGAGCGGTGGAGCGGACCCACCGGCATACCGGTGGCACTCGCGCAGCACCTCGGGTTCACGTTCCTCTCGGTGCTCATCGCCGCCGTCGTCGCCGTCCCGGTCGGGTGGGCGATCGGCCATACCGGCCGCGGGCGCGAACTGGCTGTCGCCGTGTCGGGCGCGGCGCGCGCGATCCCGTCTTTCGGTCTCCTCGTGCTTCTCGTGCTGCTCCTCGGGGTGCTGCAGACGGGCCTCGCCGCCGTGGTGACCTTCGTGCTGCTGGGGATACCGTCGATCCTCGCCGGCGCGTACACCGGGTTCGAGGCCGTCGACCGGCGCATCATCGACGCCGGGCGGGCCATGGGCATGACCGAGTGGCAGATCCTCTGGCGGATCGAGGTTCCGCTCGGCCTGCCGCTCCTGGTGTCCGGATTGCGTGCCGCGACCCTTCAGATCGTCGCGACGGTCACCATCGCCGCGTACGTCGGCCTCGGCGGGCTCGGCCAGTACATCATCCAGGGCATCAACCTCAATCGCTTCGACCAGGTGCTCGCCGGGGCGATCCTCGTCGCGGCGCTGGCCCTTCTGCTCGACGCGGTCTTCGCCGTTCTCGAGCGACTCGTCGTGCCGCGAGGCGTGCGCGCCGGTCGCGTGTCGAGCTCGGGTCCGACCGGCCGGCGCTCGCACGCCGCGGCGGCGCCGGCATCCTCCTGACCAACGAACCCCTACCATCCGGAGAAAAGGACAGCAGCATGTTCACAGCAAGCAAGAGATTCGCCTTCGGTGCGGCGCTCGCCACGAGCGCCGCCCTCGTGCTCGCCGCGTGCGGATCGAGCGATCCCCTCGCGGAGGACCCCGCCGACGGCGGGACTGCGGAAGGCGACGACACGATCGTTGTCGGCTCGCAGGCCTACTACTCCAACGAGATCATCGCCGAGATCTACGCGCAGGCCCTGGAAGGGGCCGGCTTCGACGTCGAGCGCCAGTTCAACATCGGCCAGCGCGACGCGTACATGCCCGAGATCGAGTCGGGCAACATCACCGTCTTCCCGGAGTACAGCGGCAACCTGCTGCAGTACTTCGACCCTGAGACCGAGGCGCGCACGGCGGACGACGTGTACGCGGCGCTCGAGGAGGCCCTTCCGGAGAACCTCGCGGTCCTCGATCAGGCCGAGGCGAGCGACCAGGACTCCTACACCGTCACGGCGGAGTTCGCCGAGGAGAACGGACTCACCTCGATCGGTGATCTCGCCGGTGTGTCGGATGCCCTCACGCTCGGCGGACCGCCCGAGCTCGCTGAGCGTCCCTACGGCCCCGACGGACTCGCCGAGACGTACGGCGTGGAGGTCACGTTCTCGCCGACCGGCGACACCACCGTCGAGAGCCTCGTGGCCGGCCAGGTCGACGTGGCGAACGTGTTCACGGCGGATCCGCGCATCCAGACCCAGGATCTCGTCGTGCTGGAAGACCCCGAGGGGCTGTTCCTGGCTTCGAACGTCGTTCCCGTCGTGAGCGCGGATGTCGCCGACGAGATCGCCGAGACGATCGACGCGGTCAGCGCGGCGCTCACCGCCGACGCCCTCGTGGCCCTGAACGTGCAGAGCACCGAGGACCAGATGTCGCCGGAGGACATCGCGACGCAGTTCCTGTCGGAGAACGGTCTCGCCTGATCCGTCCCGCCAGAAAGGGCCTCACCGTCCGTAGACGGTGAGGCCCTTTCGTGCTCCCTCGAACCACCCCGATCTTGTCGAGACGACCCGTTGTCGCCGCGAACAGCGGGGTGGTTCGACGCGAAAGGGGTGGTTCGGTGGAGCGTCAGCGCAGGAACGCGTTCCAGAAGCCCTTCTTCGCGGGCGTGTCGTGGCCGGCGCAGCGCTGAGAGCGGGGGACGCCGGCGAGCGCCTGCTCGACGTGCTGTCCGCATCCGGCCCAGGTCGCCTTTCCGCAGGTCTTGCAGGTGGTCTGTCGGCACATGTGGTGCCCCTTTCTCGGTCGTTTCGTTCAGGCGAGGGTGAGGAAGAGCTTCTCGAGCTCGTCGGTGGTCAGCCCTTCGGCCGCCTCCGCCCCTTCGGGGTCGACGACGCAATCGCGCATCGCGGTCGAGACGATCGCGAATCCGGCGCGATCGAGTGCGCTGGTGACCGCGGCGAGCTGCGTGACGACCTCGCGGCAGCCCGCATCTGATTCGACCGCGGTGATGACCGCGTTCAGCTGACCCTGGGCCCGCCGCAGCCGGTTGAGGATCCTCTTGCGGGCCGCGGCCTGCTCCTCGGGGGTGCCGGTGATCATCATGCGAGTACTCCTTCGGTGACGAGGACGCGGTCGACGTCGGCGCCGAACCACTGACGCAGCGTGCGGGTCCCACCGGAGAGCGACGAGGAGTCGAACCCGTGCGAGACCAGCACGCGGTGGGCGATGTTCGAGCGCACGCCCGCCGCGCAGAGCACCCGCACCGGTCGTCCCGCGGCGGCGTCCCGCACCTCTTCGATGCGATCGCGCAGCTCGGTGTGAGGGATGTTCACGGCGTTGCGCAGGTGCCCGGTGACGAATTCGCCGGGGGTGCGCACATCCACGACGAGCACGTCGGCGTCGTCCGTCGCGTCGGCCGCGTGCCACAGCCGGAGGCGTCCGGTGAGAAGGTTCTCGGCGATCATGCCGAGCATGTTCGCCGCGTCCTTCGCCGAGCCGTAGGGCGGGGAATAGCTGAGGTCGAGATCGATGAGGTCGGGGGCGACGAGCCCGCCGCGGATCGCGGTGGCGATCACGTCGATGCGCTTGTCCACACCTTCGACACCGGCCGCCTGGGCGCCGAGGATCGTGCCGTCGACCGGATCGATGTGCGCGATGAGGTGAATCGGCGCGGCGCCCGGGAAGTAGCCGGCGTGCTGGTTGGGATGCAGGTGGATCGTCTCGTACGCGAAGCCCGCCTCGTCGAGGCTTCGCCGGTTCGCTCCGGTCATCGCCACGGTGAGGGATCCGACGCGCACGATCGCGGTGCCGAGGGTGCGGGGGATGCGGCGAGCGGCTTCGTCGCCCCCGACGATGTCGTCCGCGATGAGGCGTCCGGCACGGTTCGCGGGGCCGGCGAGAGCCACCGGCCGGACGGTGCCCGTGATCGCATCGACGCTGACCGTCGCGTCGCCGGCGGCCCAGATGCCGGGCGCGGAGGTGCGGCCGCGGTCGTCGACGACGATCGCACCGCGAGCCGTCTCGATGCCGGCACCTGCGGCGAACGCGGTGTCGGCACGCACGCCGACGGAGAGAACCACGAGGTCGGCGTCGATGACCGTGCCGTCGCCGAGACGAACGCGGTCGACGTCGGTGCCGGCCTCGATCGCCTCGGCGGCGACCCCGGCGTGCATCGCGATGCCGAGGGTCTGCAGCTCCTCGTGCACGAGCGTGGCGAGTTCGCGCTCGAGCGGGGGGAGGGCGTGCGGCGCGAGTTCGACGACGTCGACGGACAGTCCGGCGTGGCGCAGCGCCTCGGCTGCTTCGATCCCGATGAAGCCGGCACCGAGCACGACCGCGCGGCGAGCGCCCGAGGAGACTTCGTCGCGGAGCGCCACGGCGTCGGCGACGGTGCGGAGGGTGCGCACCCGGGCGGAGTCGAGCCCCGGCAGGGGCGGGCGGAGCGCCGCGGCACCGGGTGTGAGGACGAGAGCGTCGTAGGACAGCTCGATGACGCCGTCCGGTGTGTCGACGACGACGATCCGTGCCGCGGTGTCGATATCCGTCACCTCGTGATGCAGGCGCACGTCGAGGTCGAGTGCGGCGCGCAGCGACGACGGCGAGTGCAGCAGCAGGTCGGCTGCCTCGGAGATCTCTCCGCTGACGTGGTACGGAAGGCCGCAGTTGGCGAACGACACCTCGGAGCCCTTCTCGAGCACGATGATCTCGGCCGTCTCATCCAGGCGACGGGCACGGGCGGCGGCGCTCATCCCCGCTGCGACGCCTCCGACGATCACGATTCGCATGACGACTCCTCTCCGATACCCCAGGGGGTATCAACATCAATATCGATCGTAACATACCCCCTGGGGTATCTCTGAAGACGCGACGGTGTCGCGGGGTCGGATGCGCGTAGCCTGGAACGCCTATGGCGCATCTGCTCGGGGCCGAGGCCCTGCACCTGGAGTTCCCGACCCGCGTGGTCTTCGACGCCGTCTCGCTCGGGATCGACGAGGGGGATCGGATCGGCATCGTCGGGCGGAACGGCGACGGCAAGTCGAGCCTGCTCGCGATGCTCGCCGGACGCCTCGAGCCGGACGGGGGACGCGTGACCGTGCGCGGCGGGGTGCGCGTGGGAGTCCTGGATCAGGCGGACACCCTCGACGACGATCTCACCATCGCCGAGGTCGTCGTCGGCTCCCGGCCCGAGCACGAGTGGGCCGGAGATGCCCGCGTTCGCGATGTCATCGGCGGGCTGCTGGGCGGGTTGTCGTGGGATGCGCCGCTGCGGGACCTCTCCGGCGGCCAGCGACGTCGCGTCGCCCTGGCGAAGCTGCTCTCCGAGGACTACGACGTGCTGTTCCTGGATGAGCCCACCAACCACCTGGACGTGGAGGCGATCTCCTGGCTCGCCGATCACGTCAAGCGACGCTGGGGGGTCGGCTCGGGCGCACTGCTGGTCGTCACGCACGACCGGTGGTTCCTCGACGAGGTGTGCACGAAGACCTGGGAGGTGCACGATCGCGTCGTCGAACCCTTCGAGGGCGGATACGCCGCCTACATCCTGCAGCGGGTCGAGCGCGACCGGCAGGCCGCCGCCATCGAGCAGCGCCGCCGCAATCTCGCGCGCAAGGAACTCGCCTGGCTGCGACGCGGCGCGCCCGCCCGCACATCCAAGCCGAAGTTCCGCATCGACGCCGCCAACGCGCTCATCGAAGACGTTCCCGAGATCCGTGACGCGCTCTCGCTGCAATCGCTGGCCGTCTCGCGCCTGGGGAAGGATGTCGTCGACCTGCTGGATGCCTCGGTGTCGTATCCCGATGTCGTGACGGGCGCCGACCGAACGGTGCTGCATCCCGTCGAGTGGCGCATCGCCCCTGGCGAGCGCACCGGGATCCTCGGTGTGAACGGCGCCGGCAAGTCGACGCTGCTCGGCCTCGTCTCCGGAGATGTCGAGGCGACCTCGGGCCGGATGAAGCGCGGCAAGACCGTTCAGGTCGCCACGCTCACCCAGCGCCTCGACGAGCTGGAGGAGTACCTCGACGAGCCCGTGCGGGTGGTCGTCGGCCGACTGCGGACGACCTACACGCTGGGCTCGGGCTCCAAGGCGCAGGAGCTCACTCCCGGCCAGCTGCTGGAGCGCATGGGCTTCTCCAGCGCACAGCTGTCGACGCCCGTGAAGGACCTCTCGGGAGGGCAGAAGCGCCGGCTGCAGCTGCTGCTGATCCTGCTCGAGCAGCCGAACGTGCTGATTCTGGACGAGCCCAACACTCAGGAACCGTATGTGGTTCGGACACCTCCATTCTACCGCTCCGAGGGACGTTCGTGGGGTTCGTGCCGCACCCGCGGCGCACATCGCGTCGAACGGCTGAGGCATCCTGGCCGAACTTCGGGGAAGGTCGGTGCGCGGTAGTGGCGGCGCCGTTGGTGGTGGGGGAAGCCCTGCACTTGGAGTATCCGACGCGAGTGGTGTTCGACTCGGTGACTGTCGGCGTCGAGGAAGGCGATCGTGTCGGGATCGTAGGCCGCAACGGTGACGGCAAGTCGAGCCTGCTGGGAATGCTCAGCGGCCTGATCGAGCCGCAGGCCGGCCGGATGACGCGGCGAGGCGGGGTGCGCTTCGGGGTGCTGTCGCAGTCTGACGACCTCGACCCCGCTGCGACGGTCGGCGGGTCGATCGTCGGCGACCGGCCGGAGCACGAGTGGGCCGGCGACGCGAAGGTCCGCGACGTGATCGGCGGGCTCGTCGCCGATCTGCCGTGGGAAGCGAGGATCGGCGAACTGAGCGGCGGGCAACGTCGCCGGGTCGCGCTGGCCGCGTTGCTGATCGGCGAGTGGGATGTCATCGCTCTCGATGAGCCGACGAACCATCTCGACGTCGAGGGCATCGCCTGGCTGGCCGGGCACCTGCGGAACCGCTGGGCCAAGAACTCGGGCGGCCTGCTGGTCGTGACGCACGACCGCTGGTTCCTCGATGAGGTCTGCACCGAGACCTGGGAGGTCCACGACGGGACCGTGGAGCCGTTCGAGGGCGGCTACGCCGCCTACGTGCTGCAACGGGTCGAACGGGACCGGATCAACGCCGCCACCGAGGCCAAACGCCAGAACCTGATGCGCAAGGAACTGGCATGGCTGCGCCGCGGAGCGCCGGCCCGCACGTCCAAGCCGAAGTTCCGCATCGACGCGGCCAACCAACTGATCGAGGACGTGCCGCCGGTTCGCAATCCGATCGAGCTGCAACGCCTCGCCGTCGCCCGCCTGGGCAAGCAGGTGGTCGATCTGGAAGGCGCGGGCGTCCGGTACGGTGACCGCGACGTGCTGCGCGAGGTGACGTGGCGGCTCGCCCCCGGTGAGCGGACCGGGATACTCGGAGCGAACGGGAGCGGCAAGTCAACGCTGCTGGGCTTGATCGCCGGAACCGTGCAGCCCACGTCGGGCCGGGTCAAGACGGGCAAGACGGTGCGGCTCGGGCTGCTCGACCAGCAGTTCTCCCAGCTCGCGGACATCGGCGGCGACCGGGTGCGCGAAGTGCTGGCCCGCACGCAGACGACCTTCCAGGTCGACGGCAAAGACCTCACACCGGCCCAACTGCTGGAACGCCTCGGCTTCGCCCGCGCACACCTCTCCACGAGGGTCGCCGAGCTGTCCGGCGGTCAGAAGCGGCGGCTACAACTCCTGCTCCTGCTGCTGAACGAACCTAACCTCATCGCTCTCGATGAACCTGCGAACGATGTTGACGCCGACATGCTGGCCGCGATGGAGGACCTGCTGGACTCGTGGCCGGGAACTCTGATCGTCGTCTCCCATGATCGCTACATGCTGGAACGGATCACCGACCAGCAGTACGCCATCCTCGACGGACGCTTGCGCCACCTGCCCGGCGGAGTGGACGAGTACCTGCGGCTGCGGCGCGAACAGCCGACATCGCCCACGAGTAGCCCGATCACTCCGACGACCGATGACGCGGAAGCAGGCAGGTCCGGGCTCTCCGGTGCCGAACGACGCACCGCGCAGAAGGAAATCGCCTCGACCGAACGCCGTCTCGACAAACTCCACGCCGAGGTGAAGACCCTGCACCAGCACATGGCCGACCACGACCAGGCCGACTACGAAGGGCTACAGAAGCTCGCAGACAGGCTACGCGCCGTCGACGACGAGACAACCGAACTCGAAGAACGCTGGCTGGAACTCTCCGACCTCATCGACTAGGCCAGTCTCTCGGCGGAGTCCTCGGGGAGCACGGCGGCGTGCCTGGACTCCCGTCGCTGACGTCGCTCCTGTGCGCGGACGGTGAGAAGCACGATGAGGCTGACCGGCCCGATCCAGAAGAACTTGAGGGTATTCCAGCCGAACAGTAGGACCAGCAGGTAGAGCGGGCCGGGGCCTTCCTGCTCAATGATCGTGTAGCAGATCGCCGTGGCGAAGTAGTAGCCCCCGCCCAGGATCAGCATGGCGGGGATGCCCCACTTCAAGCCTCGACGGCGGTAGCGAATCGCACCGAGCAGCAGGTTCGTGGGCGCGTATCGGAACAGCCCGTAGCCTCGTTCGCTCAGGTTCATGGATGTGCGGAGCATGGCAGGTCTCTTTCCTCGTCATAGCGCGACGGGTGTCCGTCGTGGAGGCGGCTATGAACCGAGTGCCCGCGAGGGGCCGTCCCGAAGGACCCGCGTAGTTTGCTGAACCTGCCTCTCGATCCAGTCTACGACCGTCCTGTGACAGAAGGAACCCCATCTGCTGGTGGGCGCGTACCTCGTCGGTGACCGTGGAGCGAGAGGACACCGATCATGGCGACGTTGGCGGAGCAGGTGCAGGGTGAGCGGATGGCGCGGATCGCGTTGTCGATGATCGCCGAACCGAACGACCCGGCCACCGGCCACGTCCTCGCCCGTCACGGCGGGGTCGAGACGCTGCGGCTGATCGAGTCCGACGATGAGGTGCCCGGCCTGGCCCGCGCCGACGCACTGATGTGGCGCGAACGACTGACGGTGCGGGTCACGCCCGGTCTGCTGGATCAGATGGCTCAGGCGGAGCGCCACGGGTTCGGCACGCTCATCCCGGCGGACAAGGAATGGCCCACCGGCCTGAACGACCTGGGCGAGCGTGCGCCGTACCTGCTGTGGACGCGCGGCGCGGCCTCGTTCCTGACGACGCCGCTGAGTGATCGGGCCACGATCACCGGCGCTCGCGCCGCGACCGCCTATGGCGAGCAGGTCGCGGGCGAGCTGGCGACGGGTCTGGCCGATGAGGAACGGGTCGTCGTCTCCGGTGGCGCCTACGGGATCGAAGGTGCCGCGCACAAGAGCGTGCTGGCCGCGAGCGGTCAGACGATCGCGGTCCTGGCCGGCGGGCTGGATCGTCCCTATCCGGCCGGACACAGCGAGTTGCTGAGCCAGATCGGGGATGTCGGGTTGCTGGTGAGCGAGATGCCGCCGGGCGCCGCGCCGACCAGGCACAGGTTCCTGGCCCGCAACCGTCTAATGGCGGCACTCTCCGGTGCGACCGTGATCCCTGAGGCTGGTCCGCGGTCCGGGTCGATGACGACCGTTCTCGCTGCACGCGAACTCGGCCGGGGCGTGGGCGCGGTGCCTGGTCCGGTGACCAGCGTCGCGAGCGCAGGGCCGAACGAACTCATCAAGCAAGGCTTCGCCTCCACCGTCACCCAGCCCAGCGACGTGATCGACCTGCTCGACGACGACCCGAGCCCAGGGCGGGCCGCGACCCGACCCGAGGCCGGGCGCGAGTTTGGGCACCGACACCCGTCACAGGGCACGCCCGGACGCTCTCTCTGACTGCCAGTCTCGCGGCGGCGTTCGTTCACAAGCTCGGCGCGGGGCGAGCCGCGGCGCTCTGCCGCGCGGGCTTGGTCATCGTGGGCTCGGTGGTGGCGGCTTGGGCGCGGTTGAGGGCGGCGCGGGCGCGGATGGCGTCGATCTTCTGGCTGGTGCTTTCCGGCGTCGGGCCGAGTGGGGTCCGGTCGTCGGTGATGCCGTAGCGGTCGCGGTAGGCGGCGACGGTGCGGGCGGCGCGCCACCATGCCGCCTTCTGCTTCTCGTCCCTCGGTGCCGTGCCGAGGTCGACCGTCCACGGTTCCTCATCGGTGAGGGAGCCACGGAGTACGGCGTCGGCGCGGGCCTCGATCAGGTCGCGGCGCTCGTCCAGTGCTTGCCGCATGTCGCCTGACATCTGCCCGCCGGCGTGCGGGACCAGGCCGACGATCAGCCTCGGGGGTTTGCGGGTGCGGCCTGATCCGGCGGGTCGGGCGGTGGCGCGGGCTACGCGTGCGTGGAGGACGGAGGCGATGTCGTCGGCATCGTCCAGGCTCCGTGCGGCGACCAGCCGCGGGAGCAGCGTGTCGAGGTCGTGGTGGTTGGCTTCGGCGTGACGCAGCTCGGCCGACAGGGCACCGTAGGCGTCGGAGCCGAGCACGTCTTCGATCTGCTCGACGGTGAGTCCGGACGCGGCGAGCAAGGTTGCCCAGCGGTCGTGCTGGGCGGCTTGGGCGATGGTGTCGTACTCGGCCGCGAGTTGGGCGATCGAGCCCCAGCGGTCTTGCTCGGCGGTGATCGTCTCGTGCGCGGACAGCTCGGCGCCGATGTGCTGGAGCACGCCGTAGAGGATCGAGCGGGCGGTGACGTTCGGGTTGCCGCCGGGATGCGGCACCGCGTGTTCGGCGTCTTCCCGGTCGACGGCGACGTAGGCGTGGTTGCTGTGGGCGCCGCGGGTCATGGAGACGTAGAAGTTCTCTCGCGTGGTGGTGGCGGTGACGACCGCGTGCGCGGTGTCGGTGGTGACGCCCTGGGCGCGGTGCGCGGTGATCGCGTAGCCGAGTTCCAGGTGCTCGGCCACGTAGTCGGCCGGCAGGACGATCCCGCCGCCGAACCTGCGGCCGGCAGGGCGGATGCTGACCGACCCGTCCTCCCTCACCGCGGTGACGATCCAGCGGGCGCCGTTGCGGACCCAGGTTCGGCCGTTGCGGAGCCGTCGGTCGTTCTCGCGGGTGATGACCAGATCGCCCTCCGAGACCGCGGTGCCGTCGTGCAGGGCGAGTTCGCGGGTGGGGTTCACGGTGCCGTGGATGATCCGATCCGCGCGCGCTCTGGTGTTCAGCTCGGTGACGGTCGCCTGGGTTTCGGTGACCAGGATCGACGCGCGCCCGGCGGCAAGATCGGCCCGCCACCCGGTGTAGGCGGCGTCGATCATCGCGTCCTCGTCGCCGCCGGTGATCCGGCCGTGCTCGATCAGGGTGTCGATCGCCTCGGTGCGGCCGTGGCGGAGCTGGAGCGAGGTGGTCTTCTCCCACTCGTTGGTGAAGCGGTGCAGATCGGTCAGCTCGGGGGCGTCGGCGCGGGCGTGCACGAGCATGGCGAAACTGCCGCCGGCGCCGGGTGATTGGAGCTGGCCCCAGTCGCCGACCAGGAGGACTTTCGCGCCGGCCTTCTCGGCTTCGCGGGTGAGCCGATCCAACGACATCGTGCCGGCCAGCGAGGCTTCGTCGACGATGACGAGCTGCCCGGCCGTGAACGTGGTCCCGTACATGAGGTGGTTCTGCCACCACTTCGCCGTGTTCTCCGTGGCGATGCCGAGGTCATCGGCAAGGACCTGCGCGGCGACCGCCGACGGCGCGAGCCCGATCACCGAGCCGGTTCCGTGCTCCTTCTCCCATGCCCGCCGGAGCCCGTTCATCGCCGTCGTCTTGCCAGCCCCGGCCGGACCGACCAGCACGTCCACAACCCGGCCGGAGACCGCGATCGCGGCCAGCGCCGCGGCCTGATCCTCGCCGAGCACCCGGCCGCGTGCGTCGGGCTTGCGGGCGATCCGCTCGACCGTCTCCAACGGCACGGTCGGTCCTGTCGTGGCGGCGGCGCGGGCCAGGAGGTGGTCTTCGGCGGCCAGCAGGGCTTCGGATGAGAACAGGGTCGAGGCGTGCGGCCGGAACCGGGAGGTGCCGTCCACGCGGCGGAACTGCAACGGGCTCGATGCCAGTTCCGGCGGCGTCAGCCGCAGCGAGGCGTGCTCGGCGGCATCGACCACGAGCCCGGTGATCGCCTCCCGGTCCTGGATGCTGGCGAACCGCCACCCCATCAACTGACGGGATGCCTCGGCGTGCAGGTTCCAGCGCGTCCAGGTCGAACGCTTCTCGCCCACCGTCTCCATCACGGTCTGCCCGACCTCGCGCACCACATCCAGCGGCACGTCATCGGCGCGCAGCACCCGCCGCGGCGCCTGCGCGTTGGTCGTGGTGAGCGTGCGCGCCCAGTCGTTCGCGTCGCGTCGCAGCACTCGGCTGGCGCGCTGGCGCCACTCGCGGGTGAGGTCGGCCAGCGACCGGACCTGCTTCTCCGGCCTCGTGGCGAGCGTGGCCTGCGCTCGGAATTTCAGCACCGTTCGGGCGGAGGGCTGCCTGCCGTGCTTGGCGACGTACTCCGCGATCAGGCGGTCCTTCTCGGCCTCGATGTGCCGGGACCGGGTGGAGAACTCGGTCACCAGCTCGTCGGGCACGCCCTCGATTTCCCAGGCCGGGTTCCGATCCCTGCTTCGCTCGCGCGCCTCCCACTCCACGCCAAGGACGCGGGTGAGCTGGTCGGCCAGAGCGGCGTTGTAGAGCTCGGAGACGGCGACGACCACCGCGTGCATCGGCCGGCCGGCAAGGGTCCGCCACCTGCCGTCCTGCACGGTCAGCACCTTGTTGCTGATGACGACGTGCGTGTGCAACTGCGGGTCGCCGGCGCGGCTGTCGTAGTGATCGAACGCCGCCGCCACGACGCCGGCGACATCGACGTGTGCAACCGCGCCGTCCGGGCCGGTTGCACCGACCCGGGTTGTTGCAACCTCGCGTTCGAGGAACGCAACCAGCTCTGCAACCGCCGCATGATGGGCGTCCGCGATCAGGGCTTGGGTGCCGGCGTCCGCAACCGCCCAGATCGTGGAGACCGACTTCGGCACGCTGAACGTGAAGTCATAGCCCGCTACCGCGCGGCGGGTGCCGCGCTCGGCTTCTTCCGCCTCGATCGCGGCCACTTCCTGCGCTCGAGCGGCCGGCCCCAGCTCGGGATCGAGGGCGTCGACGCGCTGCTTGATCCGCTCACCGATCGAGGCGAACTGCTGGTAGGCACGGCCCAGCGGATCGCCCGTGATCGGGTCATGGCCCATCCCGATCAACAGCGCGAGCTGGGCTTCTGAGACCTGCGCCCCCTCGACCAGCTCGCCATGCCCAAGACGGCCCAGCCCCGAGCCCATCCAGAAGCCCGGCGGCGTTCCTGCCTCGGCGTAGTAGCGGGTCAGCGGCGTGCTCAGGCTCCGGTCGCCGTCTCCGGCGGCGACGGACTTCAACAGGTACTTGTACCCATCGCCTGCGCTCATCACGCGCATCGAAACCGTCACCTGGCCCGCTCCTTCCGCCGCTGTACGGAGGGCAGGTGAGCCCGCGAGCTCGGTCGCATCCGATGCGACTCGGGACGACTCGCGCCTCGTCTGAAAGACGTGTGATGGCTCGGTGGGCCGGCGAACGAGAGCTGGCGGCGCCGCCTGAGTCACGGATTCCGAAGTACGCGGGGGTGGTGCGCCGCGCGCGGGTCACGGCATCGGCGACGAGGCAAGCGGTGGCGGTTCGAGTGGTCGCGCACCTGGTCGCTGACCAGCCCGGTGGTGACCTCATGCGTGAAGTCCGACCGGGATCACCCGTCAACCGGAGCCCTCATGCACGACCCTCACGACCGGACTCGCCCACTCAGGGTCGGATCACTGTTCTCCGGGTACGGCGGTCTCGACCTCGCCGTCGAACACGCCTTGGATGGCGAGACGATCTGGTTCTCCGAGAACAACGAACACGTCTCCCGCATCTTCGCCCACCACTGACCCGACGCCCCCAACCTGGGCGACATCACCACCATCGACTGGCGCACCGTCGAGCCGGTCGATGTTCTCTGTGGAGGCTTCCCCTGCCAGGACGTCTCGACCGTGGGCAAGCGCGCCGGCCTCGCGCCCGGCACCCGCTCCGGGCTCTGGTCGTACATGGCCGCCGCGATCGACGCGCTGCAACCCCAGCTCGTCGTCATCGAGAACGTGCGCGGCCTGCTGTCCTCACCCGCCGTCCGCGCACCCCTAGAAGAAGACGACGATGCGCAAAGCAATCCCGACCACGCAACCCCCGGCGATGCAGCCCTTCGCGAAGTGGAACCCGACCCGTGGGGTCTGGGAGACCTCGCAGCTCGACCTCTCCGGGCAGTCGGCGCCGTACTCGGCGATCTGGCCGACCTGCGGTATGACACGCAATGGATCGGCCTACCAGCGTCCCTTGTCGGCGCTCCTCATCCCAGGCTTCGCGTCTTCATCCTCGCCCGCAGCCGGGGCACTGTTCAGGACGCCGCTCGCCACGGACTCGACTCGTGGCGGCGAGTCACTGGAACAGGTGAGGGCGAGGCGGGGGACGATCGCGCTCTCGCATCAGATCATCGACCTCGCGCTAAACGGGCCGGCTGGCTTGCAGAGCAAGAGCAGCGAACCCGAGATGCTGTGGTTCCTGATCGAGGACATCTTCGCCGCTGGGGACGCTACGCCCGCGCCATCGCCCGATGGGAGCATGTGACAGGACGAATCGCGCCAGCGCTGCTAGACAGGA
>NZ_BTGO01000022.1:0-44951 GCF_042846595.1 Microbacterium sp. MTN4-26 | reverse complement strand
GAGGCGGACGAGAGCCCCGAGGCGACGCGCCTCGGGGCTCTGGTCAGTGCGAGGAGTAGTGCTCAGCGTCCTCTGGCGAGGCGCTTCTTCATGAGCTTCTCCTCCTTGCCCGCCACGGGGGAGTCCTGCGGGATGTTGTGCCCGCGCGCTGCCCGGCGGGTGTCGACGACGGCGCCGATCGCCAACGCAAGGGAGATGCCCCAGCTCAACCAGGCGAGCGCCGTGCGCCACGTGAAGGGTTCGTTGTTGCGGATGCTGCGCAGCAGCGTCACGCCGCCGGTGACCGCCGAGAGAATTCCGGTGCCGAAGAGATACTGACGCATGCCGCAACGCTAGCGCGGGTATCGCCGCGGCGTCGCCCCTTGACACTGCGCCGCTGGGCCGTCAACCGGCGTTTGCGCGAAACACGGCGCTGTTAGCCTGAAGGCCCGATCACCGTCAGGAGCCCCTGTGACCCAGGCCGAATTCGTCGTCGTCGCCAACCGTCTGCCCGTGGACAAGGCCGGGCCCGGTGAAGGGGAAGACGGCTGGCGCCGCTCGCCGGGGGGCCTCGTCACCGCTCTGGAGCCGGTGATGAAGCAGACCGACGGCGCCTGGGTCGGATGGCCGGGGCAGGCTGATCTCGACGTCGAGCCGTTCGACTTCGACGGCACCCGCCTCATCCCGGTCGCCCTCAGTGCGGACGAGATCGAGAAGTACTACGAGGGCTTCTCCAACGACACCATCTGGCCGCTCTACCACGACGTCATCGCCGCCCCACGCTATCGACGCGTGTGGTGGGACGCATACGTGCGGGTGAATCGGCGATTCGCCGAAGCGGCGGCGGACGCCGTCGCAGAAGGCGGCACCGTGTGGGTGCAGGATTACCAGCTGCAGCTCGTTCCGAAGATGCTGCGCGAGATGCGTCCCGATCTCACGATCGGCTATTTCCACCACATACCGTTCCCCGCATACGGCCTGTACTCGCAGCTTCCGTGGCGACGGCTGGTGCTCGAAGGTCTGCTCGGAGCCGACGTCATCGGCTTCCAGCGCGTTGCCGACGCGGGGAACTTCGCCCGAGCGGTGCGCCGTCTGTTCCGGTACGAGACGCGGGCCGGCCGCATCACGGTGCCGGGTGACGACGGCACGGCACACATCGCTCTCGCCAAGGCGTTCCCGATCTCCATCGCCGCCGAGACCTACATCGACCTGGCCAAGAAGCCCGAAGTGCAGGCCCGGGCGCGGGAGATCCGAGAGGGGCTCGGCAACCCCAAGGCGATCCTCCTCGGCGTCGACCGCCTGGACTACACCAAGGGCATCCGTCACCGCCTGAAGGCGTTCGGCGAGCTCCTCGAAGACGGGCGTGTCGCCGTCGACGACGTCACCCTCGTGCAGGTCGCGAGCCCCAGCCGCGAACGTGTCGAGGCCTACGTCCAGCTGCGCGACGAGATCGAGCTGACGGTCGCCCGCATCAACGGCGACCACGACACGTTCGGCCACAGCGCGATCCGCTACCTGCATCAGGGATATCCGCGCGAGGAGATGGTCGCCCTGTTCCTTGCCGCCGACGTCATGCTCGTGACCGCGCTGCGCGACGGGATGAACCTCGTCGCGAAAGAGTACGTCGCCACGCGCGCGGACAACCGCGGTGTGCTCGTGCTCTCGGAATTCGCCGGTGCCGCCGACGAGCTGGGGTCGGCGCTCAAGGTGAATCCGCATGACATCGACACCCTCAAGGACACGATCATCCAGGCGATCGAGATGCCCGCAGCCGAGCAGGCGCGTCGCATGCGCTCGATGCGCAAGCGCGTCATCGAGCACGACGTGAAGGCGTGGTCCGATTCGTTCCTCTCCGCACTGGACGAGGCCCGCACCGCCAAGGAGAACCGCACGCGATGACCGATCCCGTCTCGATGCTCGCACGCACCCCCGTCCTGCTCGTCGCCCTCGATTTCGACGGGACCCTCTCGCCGCTCGAGGACGAGCCGATGGAAGCGCGCATGCTCGCGGAGGCGCGCGATGCGGTCGACGCGCTGCTGCGCGCACCCGACACGACCGTGGCCCTCGTTTCGGGCCGCAGTCTCCACGACCTGCGGGTGATCGCCGAGCACGCCGACGACTCCGCGATCTGGCTCGCCGGATCCCACGGCGCCGAGTTCTGGCAGCCCGGGAGCGGCGCCCTCAACGCCGCCGAAGACACCGTCGACGAGGAGCTCCGCGACACGCTGCGCGCCCATGCCGAGAAGGCCACCGCAGGCATGACGGGCGTGTTCATCGAGCCGAAGACATTCGGGTTCGGTGTCCACACCCGCGTCGCCACTCCGGAGACGGCAGCGGATGCGAACGCCGCGGTCGACGCGATCGTCGCCGCTGAGGCGCCGCACTGGCGCCGCCGCACCGGACACAACATCGTCGAGTACGCCTTCCGGCACGAGGGCAAGGACTCCGCCGTCGCTCACCTGCGCAAGGTGGTGGGCGCGACCGGCGTGCTCTTCGCGGGAGACGACGTCACGGATGAAGACGCGCTGGCGAGCCTCGGCGATGACGATCTCGGGGTGCACATCGGCTCGCGCGACACGCACGCGACGGTGTCGGTGCCGGACATCCCCGCCTTCGCCGCCCTCCTGACGAGACTGGCGACCGAGCGCTCCAGCCCGCGGTGACCGAACGCGCCCCGGGTCGGGCGGAGGCGCCCACCGGGAATAGACTCGCAGGTATGGCCCACCCCGAGGAATCGATCGACATCAAGCCCCGCAGTCGCGCCGTCACGGACGGCATCGAAGCCACCACGTCCCGCGGGATGCTCCGCGCGGTCGGCATGGGCGACGAGGACTGGGACAAGCCCCAGATCGGCATCGCGTCGAGCTGGAACGAGATCACCCCGTGCAACCTGAGCCTCGACCGCCTCGCGCAGGGGGCGAAGGAGGGCGTTCACGCCGGCGGCGGCTACCCGCTGCAGTTCGGAACCGTCTCCGTCTCCGACGGCATCTCCATGGGCCACGAGGGCATGCACTTCTCGCTCGTCTCGCGCGAGGTCGTCGCCGACTCGGTTGAGACGGTCATGATGGCCGAGCGTCTCGACGGCAGCGTCCTGCTCGCCGGCTGCGACAAGTCCATCCCGGGCATGCTGATGGCCTCGGCGCGGCTGAACCTCTCGAGCGTCTTCCTCTACGCCGGTTCGATCGCGCCGGGCTGGGTCAAGCTGTCGGACGGCACCGAGAAGGATGTCACGATCATCGACTCGTTCGAGGCCGTCGGCGCGTGTCTCGCGGGCAAGATGAGCGAAGAAGACCTCAAGCGCATCGAGTGCGCGATCGCGCCGGGCGAGGGTGCCTGCGGCGGCATGTACACGGCCAACACGATGGCCTCGGTGGCGGAGGCCCTCGGCCTCAGCCTCCCGGGGTCGGCCGCACCGCCGTCGGCCGACCGCCGTCGCGACTACTTCGCGCACCGGTCGGGCGAGGCCGTCGTGAACCTGCTGCGCCATGGCATCACCACGGGAGACATCCTCACCAAGGAGTCGTTCGAGAACGCGATCGCCCTCGCGATGGCGCTCGGCGGATCCACCAACGTCGTGCTCCATCTTCTCGCGATCGCCAACGAGGCGCAGGTCGACCTCGACCTGCACGACTTCAACCGCATCGGCGACAAGGTTCCCCACATCGCCGACATGAAGCCGTTCGGCCAGTACGTCATGAACGACGTCGACCGCCACGGCGGCATCCCCGTCATCATGAAGGCGATGCTCGACGAGGGGCTGCTGCACGGCGACGCCCTCACGGTCACCGGCAAGACGCTCGCCGAGAACCTGCGGGAGCTGGACCCCGACCCGATCGACGGCACCGTCATCCACACCCTCGACAACCCCATCCACGCCACCGGCGGCATCACGATCCTGCACGGATCGCTCGCCCCCGAGGGTGCGGTGGTCAAGACCGCCGGCTTCGACGCAGCGGTCTTCGAGGGCCCCGCGCGGGTGTTCGAGCGCGAGCGCGCCGCGATGGACGCCCTGGAGGCGGGTGCGATCACGGCCGGCGACGTCGTCGTCATCCGCTACGAAGGCCCGAAGGGCGGCCCCGGGATGCGCGAGATGCTGGCGGTCACAGCCGCCATCAAGGGCGCTGGGCTCGGCAAAGATGTACTACTCTTGACGGACGGTCGATTCTCCGGCGGCACAACCGGCCTGTGCATCGGCCACGTAGCACCCGAAGCGGTGGACGCAGGTCCCATCGGCTTCGTGCGCGATGGTGATCTGATACGGGTCGATATCGCAGCCCGCACTCTCGACCTACTCGTCGACGAAGCGGAGCTGGACTCCCGCCGTTCCGGCTGGGAGCCCCTTCCCCCGCGCTATACCCGTGGCGTCCTGGCCAAGTACTCCAAGCTCGTGCGCTCTGCCGCGCAGGGCGCCGTGACGGGGTAGCGGGACTCCGACACATCTGTTCGTTCTCGACAGAGGAACCACCATGCCTTCAGAAACCGCAGCCGCCGTGCCGCGGCCACCCGCCCGCAGCGCCTCCGCGCCCGTCTTGTCCGGCGCGCAGGCCATGGTCCGCTCGCTCGAGCTGCTCGGCGCCACCGATGTCTTCGGCATCCCGGGCGGGGCGATCATGCACTTCTACGACCCGCTGATGGACGCCAGCGAGCTGCGTCACATCCTCGTGCGTCACGAGCAGGGTGCCGGTCACGCTGCCGAGGGGTTCGCGTCGGCATCGGGCCGGCCCGGCGTCGCGATCGCGACCTCCGGGCCCGGCGCGACCAACCTCGTCACGGCCATCGCCGACGCCTACATGGACTCCGTGCCGCTGGTGTGCATCACCGGACAGGTGTTCTCGCACCTCATGGGGACCGACGCATTCCAGGAGGCCGACATCGTCGGCATCACCATGCCGATCACCAAGCACTCCTTCCTCGTGAAGGATGCCGCCGAGATCCCGGGCGCCATCGCCGCGGCGTTCGAGATCGCCACCACCGGTCGCCCCGGCCCCGTGCTGGTGGACATCACGAAGGACGCGCAGCAGGCCGAGGTTCCCTTCGTGTGGCCGCCGAAGTACGACCTGCCGGGATATCGACCGGTCACGAAGGCGCACGGCAAGCAGATCCAGGCCGCTGCGCAGCTGATCGCCGAAGCCAAGAAGCCCGTTCTGTACGTCGGCGGCGGCGTCATCCGTGCCGGTGCTGCGGACGAGCTGCGCACGCTCGCGGAATCGACCGGCGCGCCCGTGGTCACGACCCTGATGGCACGCGGCGCCTTCCCCGACTCGCACCCGCAGCACCTCGGCATGCCGGGCATGCACGGTACCGTCCCGGCGGTGCTGGCGCTGCAGGAAGCCGACCTCCTCATCACCCTCGGCGCCCGGTTCGATGACCGCGTCACCGGCAAGGCGGCTCTGTTCGCCCCGCACGCCAAGGTGATCCACGTCGACATCGACCCGGCGGAGATCTCGAAGATCCGCACCGCCGACGTGCCCATCGTGGGGGACCTGAAGGATGTGCTGCTCGACCTCGACTCGGCATTCCGCGGCGTGGCCGACGGGCAGAAGCCCGACATCGATCAGTGGTGGTCGTTCCTCGACGGCCTCCGCGACGAGTTCCCCCTCGGTTTCGCGCCCACCTCCGACGGACTCCTCTCTCCCCAGCACGTCATCCAGCGCATCGGCGAACTGACCGGACCGGAGGGCATCTACGCCGCCGGCGTCGGACAGCACCAGATGTGGGCGGCGCAGTTCATCCGGTACGAGCGGCCCAACGCGTGGCTCAACTCCGGCGGCGCCGGCACCATGGGATACGCGGTGCCCGCGGCGATGGGTGCGAAGGTCGCGGAGCCGCACCGGCAGGTGTGGGCGATCGACGGTGACGGATGCTTCCAGATGACCAATCAGGAGCTCGCCACCTGCGCGATCAACAACATCCCGATCAAGGTCGCCGTCATCAACAACTCCTCCCTCGGCATGGTGCGCCAGTGGCAGACGCTGTTCTACGACGGACGACACTCCAACACCGACCTGAACACCGGGCACGGCACGGCGCGCATCCCGGACTTCGTGAAGCTGGCCGAAGCCTACGGGTGTCTCGCGATCCGCGTCGAACGCGAAGACCAGGTCGACGACGCGATCACCCTCGCGCTGGAGACGAATGATCGACCCGTCGTGATCGACTTCGTCGTCAGCGCCGATGCGATGGTGTGGCCGATGGTCCCGCAGGGCGTCAGCAACAGCTACATCCAGTACGCGCGCGAGCACGCGCCGTCGTTCGAAGGGGACGAGTGAGATGTCGAAGCACGTCCTGAGCCTGCTCGTCGAAGACAAGCCCGGCCTCCTCACGCGTGTCGCCGGCCTCTTCGCCCGTCGCGGCTTCAACATCGAGTCCCTCGCGGTCGGGGTCACCGAGGTGCCCGGGCTCTCGCGCATCACGGTGGTCGTCGACGTCGAGGGCCTGCCGTTGGAACAGGTGACGAAGCAGCTGAACAAGCTCGTCAACGTCATCAAGATCGTGGAGCTGGAGCCGGCCGCGTCGGTGCAGCGTGAGCACATGCTGGTCAAGGTGCGCGCCGACAACGCCACACGCTCGAACGTGCTCGAGGTGGTGAACCTGTTCCGCGCCTCGGTGGTCGACTACGCCCCCGACGCGGTCGTGATCGAGATCACCGGCGATCAGGGCAAGGTCGAGGCCTTCCTGCGCGCCATCGAGCCGTTCGGCATCAAGGAGCTCGCTCAGTCGGGCCTGCTCGCCATCGGCCGAGGGCCCAAGAGCATCACCGAGCGCGTGCTGCGCGGCTGACACCGGAGACAGATCCGCTCGCTTCCGGTCGTTGAGCGAGCGGAGCGAGACGAAACGACACGAACAAGGAGAGACACGAAGAATGGCTGAGATCTTCTACGACGACGACGCCGACCTGAGCATTGTCCAGGGCAAGAAGGTGGCGATCGTGGGCTACGGCTCGCAGGGCCACGCACACGCGCAGAACCTGCGGGACTCCGGGGTCGAGGTCGTCATCGCCCTGAAAGAGGGGTCGAAGTCGACCCAGAAGGCGCAGGATGAGGGCTTCCAGGTCAAGTCGGTCGCCGACGCGGCCGAGTGGGCCGACCTCATCATGATCCTGGCGCCCGACCAGCACCAGCGCTCGATCTTCACCGAGAGCATCAAGGACAAGCTGACCGCGGGCAAGACCCTCGCGTTCGCGCACGGATTCAACATCCGCTTCGGCTACATCGACGCTCCGGAGGGCGTGGATGTGATCCTCGTCGCGCCGAAGGCGCCGGGTCACACCGTGCGTCGCGAGTTCGTCGCCGGGCGCGGCATCCCCGACATCATCGCCGTCGAGAGCGACGCCTCGGGCTCGGCCTGGGACACCGCGCTGTCGTACGCGAAGGCGATCGGCGGCACGCGCGCCGGCGTGATCAAGACGACGTTCACCGAGGAGACCGAGAGCGACCTGTTCGGCGAGCAGGCCGTGCTCTGCGGCGGAGTCTCGCAGCTCGTGCAGTACGGCTTCGAGACGCTCACCGAGGCGGGCTACCAGCCGCAGATCGCCTACTTCGAGGTGCTGCACGAGCTGAAGCTCATCGTGGACCTGATGTGGGAGGGCGGCATCGCCAAGCAGCGCTGGTCGGTCTCCGACACCGCCGAGTACGGCGACTACGTCTCGGGCCCGCGCGTCATCGACCCGCGCGTCAAGGAGAACATGCAGGCCGTCCTCGCCGACATCCAGTCCGGCGCGTTCGCGAAGCGCTTCATCGACGACCAGGACAACGGTGCCGCGGAGTTCATGGAGATGCGTGAGAAGGCCGCGTCGCACCCGATCGAGGCGGTCGGCAAGGAGCTGCGCTCGCTCTTCGCGTGGAAGCAGCAGGACGAGGACTACACCGAGGGCAGCGCAGCGCGCTGACCGAGGTAGCTTGGGTTGAGTAGCGGCTCAGCCGCGTATCGAAACCAGGGCAGCGCAGCGCGCTGACCGAGGTAGCACGGAGGGTGGGTGCTTCGGCGCCCACCCTCCGTCGTGTCCGCGCCACTCGCCGCTTCGCTTGTCGCGCAATGTCGCCTCGGATCCCCATGGCGACCACCGGTGACAGATGAACGGTGGACACCGGCTCTGAAGGCGCGGTCGGGTCGGGCGAGGTTAGGCTGGGGGAGTGACCCCTCGAGAGCGCGACGCCCTGAGCTGGGACGGCGATGACGATCCGACCCTCGACACGGGTTCGTCCGCCGACGACTCGGTCGGTGAGGATGCATCCGCTGACGACGACGGTCGCATCGCCGCCGGCGCGAAGAGCTCGACCGGACTTCCGGCGGGGTACACCGCGGTCGGCCGCGGGGCCGACGACATCAGTCGGTCCGACGCCGAACCCGACGAGGATGCGGCGGAAGGCGAAGACGCTCCGGCCGACGCTGACCAGGCGCGGCCCATGGGCAACGCCGCGCTCATCGCATTGGGCGTGCTCGGCGGGGTCTACCTGCTCTATACGATCGGATGGATCGTCGGCGGCCTTCGACTGCAGGACGTGATCCCGTTCCTTCTGCCGGAGACGGCCGTAGCCCGCGTCGCGTACGCCTTCGCCCTGTGGATCGCCGTCGCGGCACCGGCGATCTGGTTCTCAGCCACCGTGCTGCTGACCCGTCGATCGCGTTCGTGGGTGCGCTTCGTCTGGCTGGCCGCGGGCGTGGTGCTCCTCGTTCCCTGGCCCTTCGCGATGATCGGAGCGATCGGACAATGAACGCCGAGAACGCGGCGACGAGCACGCCACGCATCCCGACCTGGCTCACGGCGACGATCACCGGCGCCTTCGGACTGCTCTACGCCTACGCGGTGTGGAACGCGCTCGATTTCCTGATCCTCCAGGCCAGCGGGGTGCGTGGATTGAACGGCGTGGGGTGGGCGGTCCTGGGGTTCGCCGTCATCTTCCCCGTCGTGGTCTTCGCCGTCGCCTTCGCTCTCGGGCGTCGACGCGGTGCGGCGGCCCTGGCGGTGATCCTGCTGGTCGGTCTCGCGCTCGTGGCGGTGTTCTGGCTCGACGTGCTCGCCTACTCGTCGATCACCGACAGCCTCCTGAACCCGGTCGAGACGTGATCGCCCGGCGTGTGACTGCCGCGGCAGCACCTCTCGCCGTCACACGGTTCGTCGGCTTGCGACCCGCGCGCTAGGCTGAGTTCGGCCCCGCCTCGCCCCCGCCCGGCGCGGCATTCACGCTCTGCACCGCGCCCTCGCGCACCGCCACCGAAGGAAACACCACGTGTCGAAGCCCGTCGTGCTCATCGCCGAACAGCTCTCTCCCGCCACGATCGACGCCCTCGGTCCCGACTTCGACGTGCGCCACGTCGACGGCACCGACCGGCCCGCTCTGCTGGCGGCCCTCGCAGAGTCGCACGCGGTCCTCGTCCGATCCGCGACGAAGATCGACGCCGAGGCGCTCTCGGCCGCGCCGAACCTCAAGGTCGTCGCCCGCGCCGGTGTCGGCCTCGACAACGTCGACATCAAGCAGGCGACCACCTCAGGTGTCATGGTCGTCAATGCGCCCACCTCGAACATCATCTCCGCCGCGGAGCTCACGGTCGGTCACATCCTGAGCCTCGCCCGCCGCATCCCCGCCGCGCACGCCTCGCTGTCGGCTGGCGCGTGGAAGCGCAGCTCCTACACCGGCACCGAGCTCTTCGAGAAGACCGTCGGCATCATCGGCCTCGGTCGCATCGGCGCGCTGATCGCGGCCCGCCTGCAGGGGTTCGACATGAAGATCGTCGCGTACGATCCCTACGTCACGAGCGCCCGCGCCCAGCAGCTCGGCGTGCAGCTGGTCGGTCTCGACGAACTGCTCGAGCACAGCGACTTCGTGACGATCCACATGCCGAAGACGCCCGAGACCACGGGAATGATCGGTGCCGAGCAGCTGAAGCTCATGAAGCCGTCCTCGTACGTCGTGAACGTCGCGCGCGGCGGTCTGATCGACGAGGAGGCGCTGTTCCACGCGCTCACGACGGGGGAGATCGCCGGCGCCGGCCTGGATGTCTTCACGTCAGAGCCGCCGGCCGAGGGCGGCACCGCGCACAAGCTCCTCGACCTGCCGAACGTCGTCGTCACCCCGCACCTGGGGGCATCGACGGAGGAAGCGCAGGAGAAGGCCGGTGTCTCCGTCGCCCGCTCGGTGCGCCTCGCCCTCGGCGGCGAACTGGTCCCTGACGCCGTCAACGTCGCCGGCGGCGTCATCGACCCCTACGTGCGCCCCGGCATCCCCCTCGTCGAGAAGCTCGGTCAGATCTTCTCGGCACTCTCTCACTCGCCGCTGACGAGCCTCGACGTCGAGGTGCACGGCGAGCTGAAGGACTACGAGGTGGGCGTGCTGAAGCTCGCCGCGCTCAAGGGTGTGTTCACCAACGTCGTCAGCGAGACCGTGTCGTACGTGAACGCCCCGCTGCTGGCAGAGCAGCGCGGCGTCGAGGTGCGGCTGCTCGTCGACGACGACAGCCCCGAGTACCGCAATGTCATCACGCTGCGCGGCGCGCTCAGCGACGGCTCGCAGCTGTCGGTGTCTGGAACCCTGACCGGGACCAAGCAGGTCGAGAAGCTCGTGGGCATCAACGGTCACGCGATCGAGCTTCCGATCGAGAAGCACCACGTCGTCATGCTCTACACCGACCGCCCCGGCATCGTCGCCGTGTACGGCCAGAAGTTCGGCGAGGCCGGCATCAACATCGCGGGCATGCAGATCGCGCGCGAGGCTGCGGGCGGCCAGGCGCTGTCCGTTCTCACGGTCGACTCGCCCGTCGACGACGCACTTCTCGAGGAGGTCAGTTCGGCCATCCACGCCGACCTGTTCCGTCAGATCGAGATCACCGAGGCCTGATCGGCCTCACGCGCCGCGCGTCGCCTGCACGACCAGCTCCACGAGGGCATCCAGTTCGGTGTCGCGCGGCAGCGGACCCGGCAGCACGCCGGTGACGAGGGCGTTGTTGAAGTAGAGCCCGTCGCTGACCAGCAGCACGAGCTGGAGTGCGGCGTCGTCGCGAACGTGCGGTCGCACGAGGTCTGCCCAGCGGTCACGGATGCCGCGCAGCGCGTCCGATGCGGCGACGTTGCCGGTCTGGGCGAGCTTCGACGTCGCGGTGATCGCGCGATCGAGCGGATGCCCCGTCATGACGGATGTGCGCACGAAGGCCGCAACGGGACCGTCGGCGTCGGCGGAGAGTTCCGCGATGTCGGCGAGGGCGAGGTCGGTCATGCGCGCGATGAGGGCCGCCTCGAGCGCCTCCTTCGACTCGAAGTGGTAGAGCAGTCCGCCCTTGGACACCCCTGCTTCGCGCGCGATCGCCTCCATGGTCGCGGCGCGCGCTCCGTCGGCGATGAGGATCGCCTCGTACGCGTCGAGCACCTTCTCGCGGGCCAGGGGACGGCGACTCATGAGATCGATCGTATCGACGGCGATGCTGACATCCTGATACTATACCGGATGGACGGTACAGAAAGGATGTGACATGACGACGCAGACGATGCCGGTGACCCGGGACGAGGGCACCCGTGTGGGATGGCGCGGGTGGGCGGCTCTGGCCGTGCTCATGCTTCCTGTGCTGCTCGTGTCGGTCGACAACACCGTGCTGAGCTTCGCCCTGCCGGCGATCGGTCGCGACCTGGAGCCCTCGAGCGCCGAGCAGCTGTGGATCGTCGACGTCTACCCGCTCGTGCTCGCCGGCCTGCTGGTGACGATGGGCACGATGGGGGACCGGTTCGGTCGTCGACGGATGCTCCTCATCGGCGCGACCGGGTTCGCGGCGATCTCGGCGCTGGCGGCATTCGCGTCGACGGCGGAGCTGCTGATCGTGGCGCGTGCCGCGATGGGATTCTTCGGCGCCATGCTCATGCCCTCTACGTTGTCTCTGCTGCGCAGCATCTTCACCGATCGCGACCAGCGGCGTCTCGCGATCGCGGTGTGGGCGTCGATGTTCTCCGCCGGTGCCGCCCTCGGCCCCATCGTCGGCGGCATCCTGCTGGAGCACTTCGGGTGGGGTTCGGTGTTCCTCCTGGCGATCCCGGTGCTCATCCCCTTGCTCGCGCTCGCGCCGTTCCTTGTCCCCGAGAGCCGTGACCCGCATCCCGGTCGCATCGACCCGATCAGCATCGCCCTGTCGATGGCGACGATGGTCCCGATCGTGTTCGCCATCAAGGAACTCGCGGTGCACGGCGCCGGGAGCGCTGCGTGGGCGTTCGCCGCGGCCGGTGCGGGCTTCGGCGTGCTGTTCGTGCGTCGTCAGCTGCGGATGCGGACGCCGATGCTCGACATGCGCCTGTTCCGCGAGGGCACCTTCACGGGCGCGCTGCTCGTGAACCTCCTGTCTGTCGTCGGTCTGGTCGGCTTCCTCTTCTTCGTCGCCCAGCACCTGCAGCTGGTGCTGGGACTGTCGCCCCTCGAAGCCGGCATGGCTCTCGTGCCGGGACTCGCCGCGATGATCGTCGCCGGGTTCCTCGTCGTTCCCCTCGGCCGCCGCGTTGCACCCCGTGTGCTGGTGCCGGTCGCCCTGGCGTTCTCCGTGCTCGGCTACGTCATGGTGGGCGTCTCCGGCGCCGATGCGTCGCCTGCCACCCTGGTGGTCGCGTTCGTCTCGCTCGGGATCGGGATCGGCGCCGCCGAGACGGTCTCGAACGAGCTCATCCTCGCGAGCGCCCCGCCGGCCAAGGCCGGGGCCGCGAGCGCGGTCTCGGAGACCGCCTACGAGCTCGGCGCGGTGCTGGGAACGGCGTTGCTCGGCGGCGTCGTCACGGCGCTCTACCGAAGCAGCCTGACGCTGCCGGCGGCGCTGCCGGCCGATGTGCGGGAACCAGCCCGCGAGACGCTCGCCGGTGCGATGGTCGAGGCCGACCTCCTCGGCGGCAGCCTCGGGGCCGCGCTGCGGGAGGCCGCCGCGAGCGCCTTCGGTGCGGGTGTCGGCGTCACCGCCGCGATGGGAGCTGCTCTCGTGGTCGTCGCGGCGGTCATCGCCGCCGCTACCCTGGGAGGGTCCCGCGCCCCGTCCCGCTTCGAGCACTGACGGGGCCGCAGCCCGCTCCGCTCGGCGTCCGCCGGGCCCTGCACCCTAGGAGAGCGATGTCGCGCGTCATCAAGCTCGCCGTCATCCCCGGTGACGGCATCGGTCCGGAAGTCGTCGCCGAAGCGGAGAAGGTGCTCGCCGCCGTCACCGCGGGAGGGGAGACGCGCTTCGACGCCACGCACTTCTCGCTCGGGGCGGCGCGCTACCTGGAGACCGGCGACACGCTCACCGATGAGGACCTCGCCGCGATCGCGACGCACGACGCGATCCTGCTGGGTGCCGTCGGCGGCGTGCCAGGCGACCCTCGCCTGGCCGGCGCCAACATCGAGCGCGGCCTGCTGCTGAAGCTCCGGTTCGAGCTGGACCATTACGTGAACCTGCGGCCGTCGAAGCTCCATCCCGGCTCGACCAGCCCGCTGGCAGATCCGGGCGGGATCGACTTCGTCGTCGTGCGCGAGGGCACCGAGGGACCCTACGTGGGCAACGGCGGCGCGATCCGCAAGGGCACCCCCGCCGAGGTCGCCAACGAAGTGTCGGTGAACACGGCTTTCGGAATCGAGCGCGTCGTGCGCTACGCCTTCGCCCTCGCCCAGGTGCGGCGGCGTGCCCTGACCCTGGTGCACAAGACGAACGTGCTCGTGCACGCGGGATCGATCTGGAAGCGCCTGGTCGACGCCGTGGGTGAGGAATACCCCGACGTGGCCGTAGACTATCTCCACGTCGACGCGGCCACGATCTTCCTCGTGACCGACCCCAGCCGCTTCGATGTGATCGTCACCGACAACCTCTTCGGCGACATCCTCACCGACCTGGCCGGCGCCGTCACCGGTGGCATCGGCCTCGCCGCCTCGGGCAACATCAACCCCGACGGCGCCTTCCCGTCGATGTTCGAGCCCGTACACGGATCGGCGCCCGACATCGCGGGGCAGCAGAAGGCCGACCCGTCGGCAGCGATCATCTCCGTCGCCCTCATGCTCGACCACCTCGGGCTGACCGACGAATCGGCCCGCATCACCCGTGCGGTCGAGGAGGACGTCGCCGCCCGCGACGGCTCGCCCCGCACCACCGCTCAGATCGGCGACGCGATCGCCGCGCGGGTGCAGGCGTAACCTTTGACCAGGCGCATCCAGCGCCTTGAACCGCCAGGACGTGACATGACCCTCATCGACTCCGACATCGACGCCGACCTCGAGCCGCTCGAGTTCGTCGTCTCCCGCAATCTCAACGGCGCCTCCGCGCAGCGCCGCGCGGAGATCCTCGCCGAGCCGGGGTTCGGCACGCACTTCACCGACCACATGGTCGACGTGTGCTGGTCGGTCAGGGGTGGATGGCACCGGCCCCGCGTGCAGCCGTACGGACCCCTGTCGCTGGACCCCGCGGCCGCCGTGCTGCACTACGGGCAGGAGATCTTCGAGGGCATCAAGGCCTACCGTCACGCGGACGGGTCGGTGCACACGTTCCGGCCCGACCAGAACGGCCGTCGACTGCAGCGAAGCGCCCGGCGTCTGGCGCTTCCGGAACTCCCGGTGCCGTACTTCGTGCAGTCGCTCGCCGAGCTGGTGCGCGCCGACCTCGACTGGGTGCCTTCCGGTGCCGACCAGAGCCTCTATCTGCGCCCCTTCATGTTCGCGAAGGAGGCCTTCCTCGGTGTGCGTCCGGCTCACAAGGTCGGCTACTACGTGATCGCGAGCCCCGCCGCTGCCTACTTCAAGGGCGGCGTGCAGCCGGTGTCGATCTGGCTCAGCGACAACTACGCTCGCGCGGGCAAGGGTGGCACGGGTGCGGCCAAGACCGGCGGCAACTACGCCGCGAGCCTGCTGCCGCAGTCCGAGGCCTACGAACAGGGGTGCGACCAGGTGGTCTTCCTCGACTCCGACGGGAACGTCGAGGAACTCGGCGGGATGAACGTCGTGTTCGTGCGCAAGGACGGCACGCTGGTCACCCCGGAATCGCCCAGCATCCTCGACGGCATCACCCGCAACTCCATCCTGCAGCTGGCGCGGGACCGCGGACACAAGGTCGAGGCGCGCCCGGTGACCCTCGCCGAATGGCGAGACGGCGTGGCTTCGGGTGACATCGTCGAGGTCTTCGCGTGCGGCACCGCCGCCGTCGTGACGCCCATCGGCACGCTCAAGGGCGCCGACTTCGAAGAGCAGCAGCCGCTGGGCGAGCTGGCCCTGTCGCTGCGCGAGGAGCTCACCGACATCCAATACGGTCGCCGTGACGACACGCACGGCTGGCTCTATCGACTGGATGCCTGAAGCCGCCGTGCCTCGTAGGGTGGACGCGTGAGGATCGCCCGCTTCAGCCATCAGGACGCCATCAAGTACGGCATCGTCGACGAGCGCGAGCTCGTCGTCCTCGCCGGAGACCCCATGTTCGCCGGGTACGACACCACCGGCGAGCGGGTGCCCCTCGGCGACGTGGCTTTGCTCGCGCCGGTGATCCCGCGGTCGAAGGTGATCGCCGTGGGTCGCAATTATCGCGACCACGCAGCGGAGTTCGACAACGACGTGCCGGCCGAGCCGATGCTGTTCTTCAAGCCCAACACCTCGGTCATCGGCCCCGACGATGCGATCGTGCTGCCGCCGCAGTCCGAGCGCATCGACGTCGAAGGGGAGCTGGCGGTCGTCATGGGGCGCATCGCCAAGAACGTCGCCGCCGAGAACGCCCTCGACTACGTCTTCGGCTACACCAACGCCAATGACGTCACCGCGCGCGACCTGCAGCGCCGCGACGGCCAGTGGGCGCGAGCGAAGGGGTTCGACACCTTCTGCCCGCTCGGCCCGATCGTGGAGACCGAGTTCGACCCTGCCGGCGACGCCGTGCTCACCACACGCGTCGACGGAGAGGTGCGCCAGGAGGCGCCGCTGACCGATATGGTGCACGGCGTCGCCGAGGTGATCGCCTACGCTTCAGCGGCGTTCACCCTGCTGCCGGGCGACGTCATCCTCACCGGAACGCCCGCCGGCGTCGGCCCCATCCGCTCGGGACAGGCGGTGGAGGTCGAGATCACCGGGCTGGGGATCCTGCGGAACCCCGCCCGTGGCGCCTGAAACCTCGACGCATCCGCAGGACGACCTGCGCCGCCTGCAGCGACGCACGGTCGCTGTGCTGTCGCTGGGTCAGATCCTCGGTGGCGTGGCGTTCGGCGCGACGATCTCGCTCGGCGCGGTGCTCGCCGCCGAGGTCAGCGGCGACGAGGCGTTCTCCGGACTGGCGACGGCGGCCGTCACTCTCGGCACGGCCGCGTTCGCGGCTCCGCTGGCGGCCTTCGCGCGGCGACGGGGGCGTCGTCCCGCGCTGACGACGGGGATGGCGGTGGCCCTCGCCGGCGTCGCGCTGGTCGTCGTCGGAGCCGCCGCGTCGCTGTTCCCCCTCCTGCTGTTCGCGTTCGCGCTCATCGGGGCCGGCCAGGCGTCGAACCTGCAGTCGCGTTTCGCGGCGACCGACCTCGCGACCGCCGCATCCCGCGGTCGTGATCTGTCGATCGTCGTGTGGGCGACGACCATCGGCGCGGTCCTCGGCCCCAACCTCGTCGGTCCGGGTGAGGCGCTGGGAGCGCTCATGGGCATGCCGGCTCTGACCGGCCCGTACCTGTTCACCGTCGCCGGTCAGGGGCTGGCGATTCTGCTCTACCTGGCTGCGCTGCGGCCCGACCCGCTCCTGACCGCGCAGGCCGCCGTTGCCGCGGATCGATCCGGTGCGACGCGACCGATCGCCGGAACGGACAGGCCGCGTGTGGCGCGATACGCGATCGTCGTCGTCGCAGCGGCGCACGGTGTGATGGTGTCGGTGATGGCCATGACACCCGTGCATCTGCTGCACCACGGCGCCACCCTCACCATCGTCGGTGTCACGATCAGCCTGCACATCGCCGGGATGTACGCCCTCGCGCCCGTGTTCGGCATCCTCGCCGACCGATGGGGGCGCATGCCGACGATCCTGCTCGGTCAGGCTCTGCTGGCAGCGTCGCTCGTCCTGGCCTTCCTCGGACAGGACTCCACGGTCGCCGTGACGTTCGCGCTCGTGCTCCTCGGCCTCGGCTGGAGTGCCGCGACCGTCGCTGGAGCGGCGCTGCTGACGGAAGCGAGCGATGAAGCCCGGCGCACGCGGCGTCAGGGGCTGAGCGACACGGTCATGAGTCTCGTCGGCGCCGGGGGCGCGATCGCCGCCGGTGTGATCCTCGGCTGGATCGGCTACGGCGGACTCGCCCTCGTCGTGGGTATGGGCGTGCTGGTCGCCGTGGCGCTCGCGCCGACGGCGCGATCCTCGGCGCCGCAGTCGGAGGCGACGCCGACCTAGACTGGAGGCGATGGCTTCCGTTGACCCCCGCACCACCACCGCAGCCGGCTCCGACATCCGGGTGCGCTTCTGTCCCTCGCCCACCGGGCTTCCCCACGTCGGGCTCGTGCGCACCGCCCTGTTCAACTGGGCCTACGCACGCCACAACGGCGGCAAGATGATCTTCCGCATCGAAGACACCGACGCCGCTCGCGACAGCGAGGAGAGCTATCAGCAGCTTCTCGACGCACTGCGCTGGCTCCGCATCGACTGGGACGAGGGCGTCGAGGTCGGCGGGCCGCACGCTCCGTATCGACAGTCGCAGCGTCACGGGCTCTACCGCGAGGTCCTCGACAAGCTGCTCGCCGCGGGAGTCGTCTACGAGAGCTACTCCACCGCAGCGGAGATCGACGCGCGCAACGAGGCCAACGGCCGGGCCAAGCAGCTGGGCTACGACAACTTCGACCGCGACCTCACCGACGAGCAGAAGGCGGCTTTCCGGGCGGAGGGCCGCGAGCCGGCCTACCGCCTGCGTGTTCCGGACGAAGATCTCACGTACGTCGACCTCATCCGCGGCGAGGTCACATTCCCCGCCGGCTCGTTCCCCGACTTCGTGATCGTGCGCGCCGGGGGAGTGCCGCTCTACACGTTCGTGAACCCGGTCGACGATGCGCTCATGGGGATCACGCACGTGCTGCGTGGTGAGGACCTCATGCCCTCCACCGCGCGCCAGCTCTCGCTGTATCGCGCTCTCGTCGATGCCGGAGTCACGGATGTCATCCCGCGCTTCGGCCACATGCCCCTCGTGCTGGGGGAGGGCACGAAGAAGCTCTCCAAGCGCGACCCGCGCGCGGACCTGTTCCTCCAGCGGGAGAAGGGCTTCACGCACGAAGGTCTCCTGAACTACCTCGCGCTCCTCGGCTGGTCGATCGCTCCCGATCGGGACGTGTTCACGCTCGACGAGCTGGTCGCGGCCTTCGACATCGCCGACGTCAACCCGAATCCGGCGCGCTTCGACCAGAAGAAGGCGGAGGCCATCAACGGCGATCACATCCGCATGCTCCAGCCGGCCGACTTCGCCGCGAGGATCGTGCCCTACCTCGTCGCCCGAGGGCTGGTCTCGAACCCGCCGACCGACGAGCAGCATCGTCTGATCGCCGCGGCCGCCCCCCTCGTGCAGGAGCGCATGCCGCTGCTCGGCGACGCACCCGACCTCCTCGGCTTCCTCTTCGTCGACGACGTCGACTACCAGGAGGATGCGTTGTCGGGCCTTCCCGACAACGCCGACGAGGTCATCGTGGCGTCCGTGGGTGCGCTCGAGGTCATTCCCGAGGGCGAATTCACAGCAGCGGCGCTGCAGGATGCACTGGCGGGCGCGCTCGTGGAGGGACTCGGGCTGAAGCCGCGCGTGGCCTACGGGCCGCTCCGTGTCGCGGTGAGCGGACGCAAGGTGTCGCCGCCGCTGTTCGAGTCGATGGAGCTCCTCGGCAAGGCCGAGACCCTGCGGCGGCTCGACGCCCTCGTGCGGCATCGTCGCTGATCGCCTCGGTTTGTCTCGGGACCGTCGGTCGTCTAGACTCGATCTTCGGCACGACCCCGGTCGAGACCGGTGGGGTATGGTGTAATTGGCAACACGGCTGATTCTGGTTCAGTTGTTCTTGGTTCGAGTCCAGGTACCCCAGCCATACGAACGTTACTCGAACCATGGTCAAATGAACTGGCTATGGAACGAACTGAACTCCCCGCTCGCGAGTGGGGAGTTTCTGTTTCTCCCTGGTTGTCCTGCTCTCCGGCAATAGCGGTCTCGCCGCCGACCTCGCGAAGGCGGTTGTTGATCGCCCTACGCTCTCCTGAGACGTGCACGCGGTTGTCTTCGACTCGCACGGTCAGGCTGTCGAAGTACGCGGTGAGCAAGTCGCGACGCACGGTGTCCGAGGCTCGCTTGTACAGTTCGCCGGGGTCGCCGAGCAGATCGATGTACGCGAGCGCCGTATCGCTGCCGTACTGAAGGCGGTCTGCTGTCACCTCCAGCTGTTCGAGCACGGCCTCCTTCTGCAGGGTGGTCTTCTCGATTCGCTCACGGATCTTGGCGATGGGCAGTGAGCCCGTTGCCGCGAGCTCGATGAGCCGCTCTTCTTGGGCTTCGAGCTTGCGGAGTTGCTTCGTGAGCTGGGCCTTGACGTCGCGGTCCTGCGCGAGGATGTTCGCGATCGACTTGTTCACTGCATCGCGGATGTCCTCGATCGCGTCCGGAGACAGCGCTTCAGCGGCGACGACGGGGAGGACCTCTCCCTCGATCTGTTCGACGCGAAGCCACGGCAGTGAGCACTCCTTGTGTTGGCGAGCCGTGCAGACGAGGTACTCGTACGTGCCGCCGTTGCCGGCATTCTGGCTATAGACGAGCCGACTGGTACGGCCAGCGTCCTTGCACGGCCCGCAGTGGAGCAGGCCCTTGAGGTAGTGGAAGTGGACGATGTCGCGATCGCCTTTGCGATTGCGGTGGTCCAGCACCTCTTGCACCTTCAGGAATGTCTCCTTGGAGACGAGGGGCTCGTGCCTGCCGACGTACAGGCTGCCTTTGTAGCGGATGACGCCGGTGTAGTAGGGGTTGCGCAGTATGAGCGCGAGGCGACTGCGGCTCACTGCCTGAGCAGGTCGGGACGGTGAGGGGCGTGTCGTGAGGCCGCGCTCTTCGAGCATGTGTGTCATTTGGGAGATTGAGTATCGCCCGGTGGCGTATTGCTCGAAGGCCCACGCGACGAGCGGCGCCCGCTCGTAGTCGACATCGACCGTGTTCACGAGTCGGCCGTTGAAGTCTTTGCGGACGTTGAGGTAGCCGAGCTTCGCGCGCCCGACCGTGCCGCCCTGCTCGACTTTGTGGGCCATCTTCACCTTGACGTCCTCGCCGTTCATACGGACTTGGACTTCGTTCATGATGTCGGTGATGGCCTCCATCGCGTCAGCCATGTAGCCCTCGCCGAACTCTTCCTTGGCCGAGATGAGCCGCACACCCTTCTCGAGTAGCTGGCGCTTGGTGATTGCTGCATCGGTGAAGTTTCGGAAGACGCGTGAGCGCATGTAGATCACGACGTACTTCACTTGAGGGTGCTCATCGACGTAGCGCAGGAGCCTCTTGAACTCCGTGCGCTTTGAGATGGTCTGTGCTGACTGGCCAGGCTCAACGAACTCCTTCGCGACCGTGGCGCGTAGCTCCCGCACCTTTCGCAGTGCCTCCACACGCTGGGTCGCGATGCTGTTGCCGTCTTCATCGATGTCCGCAGCCGTGTGCAACTGCCGTGGGGTCGAGACGCGCAGGTAGACGACGGCCTGAGCGAGGCCGGTGTGACCGTCCTCGGGCGCTCGCCCCGTGGGCGCGTTCAATAGGTGTTCGAGCCCGTCAAGTGAGTTGACGGGCGTCGTCGGGCTTGCGATTCCCGGGTTTTGTGGGCTCATAAGTGGGTTCCCTCCGTTTAGGTCCTCCGGATTAACCCTCTGTTTGCCCTCGAAGTCCAGCCCCTGTTCGGCGCTCCGGGGGGTTTCGGGCGGGCCCACCGGTGTCGCCCGGGCGTTGTAGAAATTGCTTCGGTTGTCATCGCTTGTCATGGCAATCTCCGTTGCTCCTGATGTCGGTGATCGTGCTGCCGCGGGTTACTCCGTCGGCCCGTCTGTGCGGCCAGGAGGCCTCGTGGCGCCCATGGGCGCCCTCGCCCGAGTTCGGGCCTCGTGCGGCCGTTCGGGGGCCTCAGGACGGCTTGCGTACGGTCCGCCGGTCGAGCCCGAGCCCGCGTCATACTGCTCTTGCGCGAGGCGCAGGAGCGCCCGACCGAGGTGGTGGACATCAATCGTGTTGCGCCGCTCCGGCGATATCCGAATGCGGCGATTCGTGAGCGTCCGCCCTCCCCGTCGAGGAGCGCGGTTGGTGCCCTGCGGGCGCCAAGCATCGCTACTTGTTGAAGACATGGAGCACCCCCTTTCCTTCGACGACGTCGTAGACGTCGCGCAGCCGAGCCATGAGTGGCTCGCAGTTCCACTCGAGGGCTTCGAGTTCGAGGCCGTGGTCGATGCACCAATCCGCGAGGCTGGTTTCCCAGTCCTCGAGCGGGCTGAGTGCGCGGAGCGCGGCTTCTTCGGTTTGGTAGGTTCCGGCGAAGGCTTCGTGGAAGCTCTCCATGATGTCGTCCGTCCCGACGCTCACGTCGGGGAGCGCCAGAAAGGCCTGGAGCGCTTCGTCTTGGTCGAGCTGGAGCGTGGTCAGGAGTTCGACGAGCTCGTCCTCGTGGCCGCTGTGCCAGCTGGCAGGGACGTTGACGATGAAGCGCCCGTCCCCGACCCGCACGCTTGTCCGCACCAGTAGTTGGTCGAGCTTGGGTGGCAGGTGCTCGTTCATGAAGCGCCGGCCGGAGCCAGTGTTCTCGCGTTGCACCAGGTAGGTGCCGAGCCAGTCGATCATCTCCTTAGTCACCGCGTCGGCTCGTTCGTCGCCGTAGAGGTCGAGGTACTCGTCGCGGAGCGACAGGTAGTTGCCTTCTCCGGTGCGGCCGAATGTGGCGAGGGCGCTGCCCGGCCCGTAGGCGCGGCCCAAGGCGTGCGCGATGCAGCGAGCGGTGCCTTCGTCGATCTCCTCACGTTCGGCGATCGCCTGGGCGATGCCGTCTGCGATCGGAGTGAGGGAGCGGTCTCGGGCAACGACAAGCCGTCGCCAGTCCGGGCTTGCGCGTTCTGGTGCGGGCCGACCTTCGGGGGTCATGTGCGGTTCGTGTTCGCTCATGATCGGCCTCCTTTCGTGATGATGTAGCGGCCGAGCGCATCGACCCACCCTTCGCGCTCGAGTGGGACGGTGACGTCGCCGAGTTCGCTAAGGGCAGCCTCCGCGTCGAGCTCGCCGGTCGCGGCGAAGCGTTCGAGGGCGGTGCCTGGGCCGTCGTGCAGGGTCGCGGCAAGGAGCCGAGCGATGCCCTCGTCGGCGACGGTCGTGTCGCCGTAGCTCCAGTCGTCGAGGATCTGAAGTGCGGTGTCGGCCTGGTCGAGTGAGGCCGGCACCACGGGGTCAAAGTTGAAGGGAATCTGATGTCTTGAAGTGGTCGTAATGAACCTCCTTTCGTGAAGTTGGTGATGGGGGCTCAGGAAGCGTGTCAGCGCTTCGGAGCCGTGCAGCGGTACATGTGGTCGAGCCAGGCTCGCTTCGTGGTGAACCGCTTGAGGCAGTCAGGGCACATGAACATGGAGTTGGTCCTTTCAGTTGGTGGTTGAGGGAGAGAGGAAGCTCTGCAGGGCAGGAAGCGCGTCGGCTTCCGCGCAGATGGTGAAGAGGTCGACGGGCAGGTCGGGCTCTTTCCGAATCGCGGTCCGGAGTTTGCGCGCTCGTTCGGCATCGCGAGTGATCCAGAGCACGGCCGGGAAGACGCCGCTCCTCGCCTGCTCTACGCCGGTCTGCCGGTACTGCTGGTAGGTGCGGCATTTCTTGATCACGGCGGGCAGATGTACGGTGCCGCGGTCGATCTCGACGAAGACGTGGGCTTCGACGTCGGAGTTCGCCACGACCAGAAACAGGTCGGGCTTGAGCGTCACTACGCCGAGCGCGCTCTGGAACGGTCGCCAGCAGCTGGGCTCAGTGTCGAGTTCGAGGACGTCGAGCGCGTTACCGAGCTCCGCATCCTTGACGGTGACAGCGAACTCGGCCACCGCGAGGGTATGAGCAAGGAACTCGCGGCTCGGCGTCACAAAGCGTCGCCTCCCCGCCTCGCCTCGCCGGGCTCGGAGGAGCCGTTCGCCTGTTGCGGCCAAGTGCCAAACGGTGGCGGCGGAGCCTCGCAGTGGTCCGCCCACGCGTCGGTCGATGCGAGCGATGAAGCCTTGGGCTTCGAGCCGCAGCAGGACGCGGTTCGCGAGGCGGGTTGCGGTCGGGGCAGTGGCGTGGAGGCCGTGAGGTCCGGCTGGAAAGTGCAGCCGCTGGACGAGTCGCGTTGAGAGTGCTCGGTAGCGTTCGAGGTCCGCGAGGATCTGGCTGTCGCGTTCGGTGAGCAGGCTCTCGAGGTAGCGCACCTTGGTGGGGGTCCAGGTGTCGGTCATGCTGCACCTCCGGGCGGGGCCTGTGGGGTCGGGCGTCCGCTCGAATGAGCGGGAGTCCCATCCCAACCGGGCGGGGTGAGGCCGGAAGATGGCCGATTTGTGCACCACGACGGAGCTGCGACTGGCGCATCGACTCGCACACTTCCCCCACTTCCGAAAGTCGCTCGTACGGCCGTCATGAGCGCCTCCGCTTCACCGGCGACGACGCGCTCGAGGAGGCCGTCGTGGGGGCATCCGCAGGTGTCGGCGGGGTGACGCTCGGGGGAGCGGATGCGGCCGCAGCTTGTCGTTTCCGAAGGCCCGTCTTGATCGAGCGGCCGTGGCCGAGACGTGGCGGTGGTTCCAGCGTCCGGGCGGACATCCAGCCGCTCGGCCCTTGGCTCGTCAGCAGGGTGGTGTAGATCTCGTACTGCGCCAGCTCCTGAATGTCTGCGGCTGAGAGCGCTGGGCTCGAGCTGGCGATCCGGGCGGCCTCTTTCGCGCTGGTGGCGTAGATGACCTTGCTCTTGGTGTTGATCTCGATGGCATCGGCGAGCTCGCTTCCCATTTGGTAGAAGCCCTGTCCGAACAGCGCCCAGCCGACGCCATACGAGCGCGAGATCTCAAGGGCCGCTTCAAGGGGCACTGGAAGCTTGAGGAAGTTCCTCACCTCATCGACGTAGACGAAGCCAGGTCGCTTCTTCGGGTACTTCTCGCTGGCGCGCTCTTGCGCGGCCATGAAGACCTCGGCGCAGATGAGCCCGCCGATCAGCTGTGCGGTCTCCGTCCCGGCCAACGCTTCGTTGACGCTGACCAACACGATCCGGTCGCCTTTCCAGATATCGCGGAGTCGGAAGGGCGGATCGGCCTGCCCCAGGATGGCGGTCGCACCGCGCCGCATGAGGTAGCGGCGGAGCTTGTTCATCGGCGCAGCGATCTCGTTCTCCTGCTGGGCAGGCTTCAGCCCTTCGTACCGCGCCCAGAACCGAGCGATCTCCGGCTCGCTGGCCACGGCCGGCGTGGCTGTGCGGCGAAACGCTGGGTCCGTGAGGAGCTTTGGGATGTCGAGGAGCGTGTGCGGGATTGGTCGCCGCTGTCCGTCAATGGCGAGCGTCAGCACGCTGGCATACAGAATGTCCTCGGTCCTTGGCCCCCACCCGCTGGCGAACACGCTCTTGAAGACGGCCAGCACACTGTCCGCGACGGCATAGGCGTCACGTCCGCGGGCATCGAGCGGGTTGAACCCGGCCGTGCCCTCCGGATCTGCCGGGTCGTATAAGACGACGCGTTCACCTTCGTCGGGTTTCAGCAGGTCGAGGACGTAGTCGACGCCCTGCCCTTTCGGGTCGACGAAGCATACTGGCCGACCGGCGCGGACGTCGGAGAGAAGCCAGGGCACCAAGACGGCCTCGGTCTTTCCCGAGCCGGTTGGCCCGAGAATCGCTGCGTGGCTGGCGCGCGCCTCGGCAGTGAGCCCGATGGGACGATTGGGCCCGGGGGCCGTCCCCAAGGCGAAGACGCTCTCCTTCTCCGAGACGCTCTTCGGCACCGGGAGACGAACTGGATGGAGTGGGTCCACGCCGGGAAGGTCAGCTTGGCCGAGTGGCCACCCCAGGAGTGCGGTCAGGTTCGCGGCGGTGAGTTCGAGCCGCGCCCCGGAGGGAACGGCGCGGTTGAGCTTGTCGGGACTCTCGCGGCTGAGTCTCGGCTTTACGCCGATCGCCGCGAGCCTGTGCAAGCTGCCAAACAGGCCACGAGCGAGCGCTGCGCGCCGCTCTGAGGTTGCAGCGTCGACGCCGATGCGCAGCGCGACCTGAAACCTGTTTTCGCCAGCATGATCTTGGAGCTTGCGTCGAGTATCCGAAGCTGGGGGCTTGACACCGTGCCAGAGCCGGGAAACGATCGGCTGGAGCGGGTCCGGATGACCTTGCCGCAGTGCGCGGGGCGCCTGGGCTCGTCCGAGGAGGACTTGCAGGGCGATCGTCTCGCCCTGCTTCCGTGGGGCCAGCGCGGAGTACAGGCTGGCTGTCACGATTTCGGGATCGGGGGAGCCGGGCGGGAGTCCTTGCTGATGAGCTTCCACGCGTCCGGCCGATGCAACCGGGTGACGCGTTGCGCTGCCGTAGATGATCCCGGGCCGCATCCCCTTAAGAAGCCTTGCCTCGGTTCTGGCCGAGAGCACTCCTTATCGACCGAGTGACCTACGACGGTGCTCCGTCACTGAAATCACCCCCGCGACACGCGGAGAGTAAAATCTATCTCGCAATGTACTGCGCGTGATGTAGTCTGAGCGCGTGACCGAAGATGAAGCGCTTGCGAACCTGAACCAGGCTGGCCTGCTTGACGTCCTGAGTTGGGCCGCGCCCGTCGCGTTCGCCGCAACCGACCAGATGTTCGACGAGGACGCGGGGCACGACCAGATGGTTATCGGCGTGCTCAACTTCAAGCACCTCCGCGACCTCGTGGATCGAGCGACTTCCAACGGGCGGTTCGCAGTCGCGGAAGGTCTCGAGGGGCTCGGCGCTGATGTGCTGGAGCGCGGCATCGCTCCGGATGCGTTCCGCTCGATGCCTCAGCTGGTGTCCAGCGCGATCGACCGCAAGGACTACCGCCAGTCTCCGGGGTGGGCAGCGGGCGGCATCCGAGTGCTTCTGCAGTCCTATCCCTTCGGCAAGATCGACGAGATCAATTGGACGCAGCGCAGCAACGCCAAGCGGAAGGTTGCCTCGCAGCTGTTCGTCGGCGACAACGCGCTGTTCACCGATGACGACTTCGACCTGTACTCGATCCCGGGCATCCCGGACGACGACGATTTCGAGGGCGTCACGCTGGTGGCTGCGCACGCCTTCAACCCCACTACGAAGCAGTACGAGCTCTACATCGGCCAGTCCAAGAACCCCGAGCGCTCCGAAGACTCCTGCTGGCACTGGCGTCAGCTCGTGCTGGCGGGCGGAACCCCGCTTGGTGGCGGCTCGCGATCGGTGCCGCCTGTGCTGCCCGGTGACGCAGCATCGACCGAGGTCGATGACATCGTGGTGCGGATCAAGAAGCCGGGCGTGGCCGAAGGGACTGGCGCGGCAAATGAGTAGCACGCGTCGACCGTCCCAGACGCTCGCCGCCGCCGCATCCTTCTTCAATGGCGAACGCCTCACGATGGCACGCCAGCTCGCGGGTTTGAAAAAGTCGCATCTCGCGTCACTTATCGAGATGTCGCCGGCTTCTGTCACCGCGTGGGAGAGCGGCGCGAAGCAGCCCAATCGGATCACTGTGGCGAAGCTTGCGCTTGCCCTTCGAGTCGAACCCCAATTCTTTGGGGGAGGAGCGCCACCGCGCGTCAACAAACCGCACTTCCGTTCCCTCCGTTCGACGCCACAGATCGCACAGGACGAAGCCGAGGCCTATGGCCAGTTCGTAGCCGAGATCACAGGCATGCTCGAGAATGCCGTCGAGTTCCCAGAGATCTCGCTTCCCGACCTTCCGGTTGACCCGGATGAGCGGTCGGGAACGCCCGAGGACGTCGCGCGTGAGGCGCGAGAGTTCTTCGGTGTCTCCACCGGACCCGTGCAGCACGTGATTCGCCTCGTCGAGCGTGCTGGCGTCATCGTGGTGTTTAGCGAGCCAGGCGTTGCCTCTATCGACGCCTTTTCACTCCACACCGCGACGAGGCCGATCATTATCCTCAACCCGGTAAAAGACGACTACTACCGTCAGCGATTCGATGTCGCTCATGAGCTCGGACACCTGATCATGCACCATGACGCTGAGCCCGGCGGCAAGGTTGCGGAGGGGCAGGCGAACCGCTTCGCGTCCGAGTTCCTCATGCCCGCCGAGGAGATCGCCCCCTTCCTCCCCACATCGACGGCGGGGCGGGCGTGGTCTCAACTGGCTGACCTCAAGGAGCACTGGGGCGTCAGCCTGGCGGCTCTGCTTTACCGCGCCCGCGGGCTGGGTGTCATGGGAGACGCGTCGTATCGCAACGCGATGATGCGCCTGTCGCAGAACGGGTGGCGACGGGCGGAGCCGGGACGCATTTCAGCGCTTGAGATGCCCTCGATGCTGCCGCGAGCCCGTGAGGTGTTGAGCGAGGCTGGCGTAGACGGTGACCAATTCCTCCAAGGGTCAGGATTACCGATTGGTCTATTCGAGATCGCCGCGTCTCGCGTCCCGACGTCAGTTGCTCCAGTAGCGACAGGTGCTAGCTAGCCAGATCACGGAATGCGAACCATTTCCGATTAGGTTTGCTGATCGTCGGTGTCCGGCCCATAATTCCATCTATCGACACCTCCGCCTTGCAGCGTCGATCGGAGCCGTAACGCGAAGGTGTTCCAGGAACGGTTCTGCACAAGGTCTGCCATTCACCCGGTTTGCTACGCCAGGTTCCTGCTTTGGCCAGGTCGTAGGCTGGCCGCATAGTTCACGTCCTGCGCGACTTCGAGCATGCCGCGATCGGCCGCGTGGCTGTCGCCGCTTCGCACCTCGACGCCGTGATTGAGCAGTTCCTCGCCGATGCGATCACCCACGACCCACAAGTCGGCGTGATCGTCGTGAAGGGCATGGCGTTCGAGCGGAAGCTTGACATGCTCGTTGCAATCCTCGCCGTCCGCCTCCCGAAGAGCGAAGACCGCGCGGAGTTGCAGCCGCTGCTGGAAGAGGCGAAGAAGCTCATGCAGCGTCGAAACGAGTACCTGCACGGGCTTTGGCAGTTCGATGCGGACGCGAACCTTGAGGTGCGGAACCGCGTTCGCAA
Organism: Microbacterium sp. MTN4-26; assembly: GCF_042846595.1. NCBI lineage: Bacteria > Bacillati > Actinomycetota > Actinomycetes > Micrococcales > Microbacteriaceae > Microbacterium > Microbacterium sp. MTN4-26. The sequence continues at coordinate 16,882 of NZ_BTGO01000022.1, read as the reverse complement.
GACCGGAGCCTTCAAGGTGATTTCAGTCAGCGCCGATGACCTAAACGGGGTCGCAGACCGTATTGAGATCGTCGCGGCCGAGATCGAGGACGCCTATCTCGACATGCTCGTCGACATGGGCGTCTACGTCCCGCAATCGCCTGGCGTGTGGACGCGTGTGCCCGCTCATCGACCACACGGAATTGTGCTCGATGAGACAGGCGCGTCTGGCCTGCTGGTCGACTTCCGTAACGTCGAAGACTAGAACGATGAGCACGCCGGCCACGCCCCTGAGTTCTTGATGCGGAGCGGCGCGGGATTGTGAGACTCAACCGAACATGGTGATGACTTCGTCGCGGTGTTCGCGGGGATTGTACTTGACGCCCACCTGGTATCGCTGCTGGACACCAGCCAAGTCGGGATACTCGACCTGCACAGTGAACATGAGCGCGTCGTTCTCGGGCGCGGCCACTCGCTTGCCCTCTACCTGTTTGCTTCCGGCGATAGACCGGAGGTTGAAGAGCAAACTCTTGGCCAACTCCTTCTTGATTGCCTCTGCAAGCGCGAAGCGATCGAAGCCTGCGAGTCCGGCCTTCTTGATCGAGGCGCCGTGCCCGTAACCCGGTTCCTCACTGGTGAGGTAGTCGAAGCGTCGCTCGTCGATCGTCAGTGCCATGCTCGCGATGTCGCGCATCACACCGGATAGCGCACCGAGTGCGATAGCACTGTCCGTTGCACCCCATTGCGGGACTCCCATGTCGATCCGGAAATCAAGCATGGTTGCGTAGAGGTCCTCGTTACGCCGACGACCTCGTATCCAAATTCATCGAAACGATACCCGTGCAGGTTTGCGTTCCCGTCGTCGTCTTCTGCGGTGATGATCTTCTTGTCTAGGCGGAGCGCGACCTGCGGTAGCGCGAGCCCTGTCTTGAGCGGGGTCCATCCAGAGCAGTCGACGTACCCGAGGTAGGCAGCGCTCTCTGTCCGCATCTCACGGTCGAGGACGGCCAGTTGGGCGTTCGAGACGTTCGTGAAGTAGACAAAAAAGTACTGTTCGGGCGAGAGCCAGGGTGTTACCTGCTCGGATGGGCGCACCAGTTGCTGGTCGAGGATCTGCCAGAGGATGTGAGGTTCAAGGCCGATGACATCTCCTTCAGAGATGGCCGTCCGCTGCGCTCCGCCGGCGACCGACAGTGCGGCGAGCCATGCCCTCGAGAACTCTTCGCCGTACATCCAGCTCGTCGCTCGGGACGAATCAAAGATGAAGGCGATCTCGTGCTTGTCCGACTGGGGAGTGAGCGCGGACTTTAGATCGGCGTAGTTCACGCCCTTGTTCTTGAGGCTCGCTGACACCTCCGCGTGCATGCTGCGGAGGAGCGTTTGAACTCCCCCCTCGTCGAGGCCAAGAGTCTCCGCCATCACTTCGACGAACACGTTCGTGTAGCCATTGATCGAGTGGATTACGAACGCTGGATGACGGGACGTGCTTGTGGCGCCTGACTGTGTATGCATGTGTATGTAATTTCTCATTTTCGATGTACGTAGACAAGGTCTCGAGCCCGCACGGCCATTCCTCGCTCGGCGGGCCCATTCAAAGTGTCAAGCCGGACCGGACTCCGTAATGCGACGGTGCGGCGAAGGCTCCCGAGCTTGAACTCACGCTGTGGACAGGCTTATGCGTGCGACTGCACGGGCGCATAACGTAGGAGTCATGCTCGTTGAGTTTCCCGGCGACCCACTGCGTGATCCTCATGAAGAGCCCGTGGTGAACCTCATCTGGGCGACGCGAGGCCGCACCTGGGGGTTTCGCTTTCTACTCGACGGGGAATACGCGAGCCCCCTTGCCACCTACGAGAGTGCGTTCGTTGGCACTGAGTATGACGACTCCGTGTTCCGGCGAAGTGGCGATTTGGTCGCGCTGCGCTTCCCTGACCCCGAAGGTAGAACGGATGCCGCGCGACGAATCATCCCCCACGATTTCGTGGTCGGGGGGCAGGCAGCTGCCTCAATCAACTCCGCGGAGGAGGGACTGCGCGCAATCTGGCCCATGGTGGCCAACGTATACGCGAGCGTGTGGGACGGCGAGCGGCCGCCTTCGGTTGCCTTGATCCGATCGTCCCTCGCCGATGGTCAGCGGTAGCTAAACGAACGGTGTCTGTGCGCGGCCTGCTTGTTCATCGATTGCGCAATTCCTGTCAGGTCCTTCCTAGAAGCAAGACGAGGTATCCGGGCACTGGTCCCGCGCCTAGATTCTGCCCACGTTCTCGATGTCTTCGAGAAACTCGACGACCGTTTCCTGCGGAACTGTCGCGCGTGTCGCAGTGATTGCTGAGACGTAGTCTTCCATTCGCGGACCTGCGGGCGCTTCGTCGCCGACGTCGACCGCGTGTTCCAAGGCGGACTGCGATGCCTTGCGTGCCGCGAACTCGATGTCTGCGGGTGAGAATCCCTCCGTCATGGACACCAGGGCGGGTACGTCTACGTCGATTGCGCTGGCGGGGAGGTATCTCTCCCAGATTGCTGCACGCGCTTGTTCGTCGGGCAGGCCGATCGGGATGACGTAGTCGAAGCGCCCATGGCGGAGGAAGGCTGCGTCGAGCGATCGGATGAAGTTGGTGGCGCAGATGAGGAGGCGCCCGGATTGCTCACGGAATGCGGGGATGAGCTTCAGGAGCTCGTTTGTGACGCCCTGCATGGGAGATGGCGGCTCTCCTTGTCGGTGGGAGGCGATTTCCTCGACTTCGTCGATGAAGACAACGGCGTGTTCGAGTTCAGAGATCGTTGCGAAGGTTTCGCGTAGTGCAGCGGCGAGCCCGCCCGGGTTCGCGGACAGGCGGGAGGGGAATACCTCGACGAACGACCAGTCGAGTCTCGACGCGATGGCTTTGGCGAACGTGGTCTTTCCTGTACCGGGCGGTCCAAATAGGACAATGGCGCGGGGAGGCACCACCCCGAAGCGTTCGGCGAGTACGGATTCCGCGAGTGGGAGCACAACGCGGCGTTCCAACAGGTCCTTTTCTGCGCTCATTCCCCCTACGGCTTCCCAGAGCCCTCTGGGGAGAATGCGACCACCGAGCTCATCGAGGCGTTTGAGCTCCTCACGCTGTACCGGGATGGTGCGCTCGAAGTAGTGGAGGTCTTGTTTGAGCTCGAAGCCGCGGTTGAGGAAGGCATCCATGCGTGTCTCGGCTGCCGGCATCAGTGCGGAGAGCTTGGTGATTCCCTGCGGGGCCATACGTGACTCGAGGGCCGCGAGCAGCGATGACCCGATCCCGGTGCCGCGCATGTGTGGTGCCGTTGCTAGGAACACCACCCAACCTTGTGCGTGCGCTACCCGACCGATAACCGCGCCGACGACCTGCTCGCCGACGACGGCGTGGTCCTTCGCGCATGAGGCGAGTACTTCGGACAAGCTGTAGACCGGTTCGGTATCCGTTGCGATCTGTTCCCAGAGTCGCAGAACGCCGTCCACGTCGTTGCTGTGGTAGTCGCGGATGCGCCAGGTCGTCATGCGCGCATCATGGCTGATGGTGATCTCGGTTGCAACTTCGCTATCGCTCGGTCACAGGACCGGCGTGTGCGGAGCTCAGCCAGCGTCGGGATCCTCGACCGATATGGGGGTGCTGAGTCCGATCAGGATTTGGGGGAGTGTCTCCTGGACGAATGGTGAGGTGTGGAAGTTCCGTTCGTCGCCGCCAGAGAGGATCCAGGATTCGAAGGAACGCTCGTAAGCGAGGATGACGACTCGCACGCCGAGGACTGGCGGCCAGACGAATCGCCGCTCCAGCCGAGCCATCAGGCTGAGGAATGCGTCGAGCAATGCCGGCACGTACGCGCGCTCGATCTGCGCCACTTCCGGCCGGAAGGTTTGATCGGAAAGGGCGCGGGCACGTTCGTGTGCCCGGATGCTGAGCGACGCCCAGTTCATCGGCCACGCCAGCGCGAGAGCTTCAGCGGCTGCGCGAACGTTCTCCGCAGATGAGCCGGGCTCCACCTTGTGGGACACTGCCGCGACCCGTTCTGCACACTCGCGGATGAGTTCGTCGTTGACGGCTCGCAGCAGATCGGCGTTTGTCGGAAAGAGGGTCCGGAATGACCGCATCGAGAGGTTGGCTTGATCGGCGATCTCGCTCACGAGGTCATCGGAAACCCCGTCGGAGGCCGGAAGCAGTGCACGCGCCAGTGTGAGCACGCGGGATCGGGCCGCCGCGCGCACCTCCGCGGGGCGGTTTGGTCGCGCGTCGGTCGCGGCATCCGGACTTGTCACGGGGGAACTATATCCGCTGACTCACTACCCGCCCTGGCCGTGGCTCCCACTGTGCACTATGCACACTCACCGGACCGATCTGGGACGCCGGCGCCGATGTCATGATCACACCCCGATGAATACGTTGGTCGACGTCTCACATGGAGCCCTCGAAGAGGAGGCCGGAGTTCATGCCCGATACATCAACGACGTTGTCACAGTTGCCGTGGCTCGGCCCCGCCGCGGGCTCAGACGCATTCTGTCTGCGCGACGAGCGGCGCGCGTTGACCTACGCGCAGGTCGAGATAGAGGCCGGCGCATTCGCGGAACAACTTACCTATGCGGGTGTCTCCGCCGGCGATGTCGTCGCTGTGATGATGCCGAACTCGGTTGAGCTGCTGATCGCAATGCTCGGCGCTTGGCGTGTCGGGGCGATTGTCACGCCGATCAACCCGACGTTCACTCCGCGCGAGGTGAGCTACCAGATCGAAGACTCGCACGCGAGCATCCTGGTCGGCCGGCGCATCCGTGAGGTGGACGTTGCGACGATCGAGTCCGATCAGATGTGGCGTGTGTCTACCTCGCCGCTGGCGGAGGCTCGGATTGACCCGAATCGTGTGGCGCTACTTGTCTACACGAGTGGGTCGACGGGTCAGCCGAAGGGCGTCATGCTCGATCACGCGAACCTGAACGCAATGGCCACGCAGATCGCCACGCACTTTCGGTTGACCAGCGATGACCACGCCCTTCTCGTGCTGCCGCTGTTCCACGTCAACTCGTTGTGTGTGACTTTCCTGGCGCCGATGAGCGTGGGTGCGCAGGTGACGATCCTGGAACGTTTCGCGCCGCAGAGTTTCATCTCCGCGGCCCAGGCTCATCGCCCGACCTACTTTTCCGCGGTGCCCGCGATCTTCGCTCACCTCGCGGCGCTGCCGACCGATGTCGAGTTCGACACGACCAGTCTGCGGTTCGCGATCTGTGGTGCAGCCCCCGTCGCACCCGAACTGCTTGAACGGTGCCAGTCACGGTTCGGCATGAAGATCATCGAAGGATACGGGCTGACGGAAGCCACCTGCGCGTCCGCTTGCAACCCGATCGACGGCCCGCGCAAACCAGGCTCGGTTGGCACGGCGCTGCCGGGGCAGCAGATCCGCATCGTTGACTCGGATGGGCAGGAGGTGGCCCCAGGTGAGCGAGGCGAGATCGTCATCTCCGGGCCTACGGTGATGCGCGGCTACCTCGGGCGCATTGAAGCGACCGCGACCGCGATCCGCGACGGATGGCTGCACACCGGTGATGTCGGTGTCCAGGATGACGACGGATACGTGCGGGTCGTGGACCGGATCAAGGACATGATCATCCGCGGTGGGGAGAACATCTACCCCAAGGAGATTGAGGCGCACCTGGCGACTCACCCTGGAGTGCTGGAGTCGGCTGTGGTCGGGCGCCCAGATCCGGTACTCGGTGAGCTTCCTGTCGCGTTCGTGGTGGTGGCGCCCGGCTTCTCAGCGCTCACCACCGACGAACTCATCGAGCACTGTCGCGAGGGGCTGGCCAAGATCAAGGTCCCCGTGGCGGTCGACATCGTCGCCGAGCTTCCCCGAAACCCCGTGGGCAAGGTGGACAAGCCGGCGCTACGGCGCGAGTTCGCCCTCATTCACTGACCAATCAGAGTTGCGGGAGGGATGGTCCTGTCCGCCGCTCGATCTCGAGACTTGCTCGACGCAGTACCCATCACCGAAGGAGTTGACATGGGATTCAAGACAGGGGACTTCCCGCCAGTCGATACGGAGACGTTCCTGCACCAACCGTTGCGTGATCGCATCCAAGCGTTGACGCGCCACTGGGTCGATTACGGGTTCGGCTCACCTCGCGTAATCGCGACGACCTACATTCTCAAAGTCGGACTCGTGTGGCTGCTCGGCGGCGCAATCCTCATCACGGCAACCAGCGCGGTGGGCTGGTTCTGGCAAGTCGGGCTATGGTGGAACGAGCCGATCGTGTACCAGAAGGCGATCATCTGGACGATGCTGCTCGAAGCGATCGGCGTTGCCGGGTCCTGGGGGCCGATCGCGGGAAAGTTCAAGCCGATGACCGGTGGAATCCTCTTCTGGGCTCGGCCAGGGACGATCCGCCTCCGCCCGTGGGCGTGGGTACCGGGTACCCGAGGCGACACCAGAACGCTGCTGGACGTCCTGCTCTACTTCACATTGCTCCTCGCGCTCACGGCTGCGCTGGTGCTGCCAGGTGGTCACTCGTCGTCGCTCGACGCTGCCATTCCCGAGAATGTCGGGGGTCTGGTGCAGCCTGCCCCGGTGATCGTTGCGATCGCGGCGCTGGTTCTGGTGGGGCTGCGTGATAAGACCATCGCTCTGGCGTCCCGCATCGAGCAGTACCTCCCCGCGCTCGTGTTCTTCACGGTGCTGCCGTTCGTGGACATGATCATCGCGCTGAAGCTGCTGATCGTCGTCGTATGGGTCGGAGCTGCCTTCTCGAAGCTGGGGCGGCATTTCGTATTCGTCATCCCGGCGATGATCTCGAATACTCCGTTCTGGCCGCCGAGGTGGCTGAAGCGTGCGCACTACCGCTCGTTCCCGGACGATCTTCGCCCTTCGCCTGCAGCGCACTTCATCGCGCACGGGATGGGAATGGTGGTGGAGATGGTCGTTCCGCTGATCCTGCTGTTCTCGACGAATCCGTGGCTCACCGGTGCGTGCGTGGTGTTGATGGTCGGCTACTGCCTATTCATCGTCTCCACCTTCCCGTTGGCGGTGCCGCTGGAATGGAATCTGCTGTTCGCGTACGGTGCCATCTTCCTGTTCATCGGGTTCCCCGCGTGGGACGGTTTCAGTGTGCTCGACTTCTCAAACACCTGGGTTCTCGCCGCAGTTGTCGGGGCCCTGTTGTTCTTCCCTGTTCTGGGTAACCTTCGACCCGACAAGGTGTCCTTCCTGCCATCGATGCGTCAGTACGCGGGGAACTGGGCTTCCGCGCTGTGGACATTCACCCCTGGCGCCGAGGCGAAGCTTGACGCCCTCGTGCGACCCACGCGCAACCAGGTCGATCAGCTGCAACAGCTGGGCTATCCGGCAGTTGCTGCGGAGATCACGATGCAGCAGACGATCGCCTGGCGGTCGATGCACAGTCAGGGCCGCGGGCTGTTCTCCCTCGCCTACCGGACGCTCCCCGACATTGACTCGCGTACGATCCGTGAAGGCGAGTTCGCGTGCAACTCCGTGATCGGGTTCAACTTCGGAGACGGCCATCTCCACAACAATGACCTGATCCGCGCAATCCAGCGGCGATGCCAGTTCAAGCCGGGGGAGTTCATTGTGTTCTGGGTCGAGTCGCAGCCGGTTGGCAAGGCAACGCAGGCGTACCAGATCATCGACGCAGCTCTCGGGGTCGTCGAGCGGGGAACCTGGAGGGTCAAGGACGCGGTTCGTGAGCAGCCCTGGCTGCCCAACGGTCCGATCCCCGTCAACGTGGAGTGGCGTGCAGCGGTTCAGCCGCCCACGGCGGCGACAAACAGCGTGCCCTCCGCGCCGGCCTCACCGGCACCTGCACGCGTCACGGAACCCCGCTGATGTCGCGAGCGGTCGTGGTGGGTAGCGGGCCCAATGGGCTCGCTGCCGCCACGATCCTTGCCCGCGCGGGGGTCGAGGTGACCGTTCTCGAGGCGGCCGATGAGCTGGGCGGCGGGGCGAGGAACGCTCCCGAACTCATCCCCGGACTCGTGCAGGACCACTGCGCTGCCGTCCACCCCATGGCGGCGGCGTCCGACTATCTCGCGACGTGGGATCTGGAGGCGCGCGGAGTCCGCTGGAGACGGGCTCCATACGACGCTGCGCACCCTCTCGACGACGGGACGGCGGCTCTCCTCAGCCAGAGCATCGACGCGACCGCGCGTGACCTCGGAGTTGACGGCGCGACATGGCGACGCATGTTCGGCTCGCCGTCACGACATTTCGCCGAGCTCACGGAGGACATCTTCCGCCCGATGCTGCACGTCCCCCGGCATCCCCTCCTGCTGGCACGGTTTGGGGCGGTCGCAGGGCCGCCACCGACATGGGTCATGCGCCTGCTGCGCACGGAGCCGGGGCGCGCCTTGTTCGCCGGTGTCGCGGCGCACGCGATCAACCGAATCGATGTGCCGCTCGTAGGAGGGATCGGCGCGGGCATCATCTCCGCCGGTCACGCCGTCGGGTGGCCGGTAGTCGAAGGAGGAACCGGCGTACTGACCCGAGCCATCATCGACGGGCTAGGTGAACTCGGGGTGCGATTTGAGACAGGCGTACGAGTCGAACTCGGTCGGCAACTGCCACGCCATGACATCGCCATATTCGACCTCCACCCATGGCACGTCGCGCAGATTCTCGCGGAACGGATGCCCCGACGTACCCTTGCGGCGCTGCGCCACTACCGGCCTGGCCCGGCTGTGTTCAAGCTCGACCTTGCGGTTGCGGATGGCATTCCCTGGCGTAACGAGGAGGTGCGTCGAGCCGGTACGGTGCACCTGGGCGGTGCTGCCGCGGAGATCGTCGCGGCCGAACGAGCTGTGTCCCTCGGGCGAATGCCCGATCGTCCCTTCGTGCTCGTTGGCCAGCAGTTCGTCGCCGATCCGACCCGCTCCGTCGGCAACATCCACCCGGTCTACGCATATGCCCACGTGCCGGCCGGCTTTGACGGCGACGCTTCGACGGCGATCATTGACCAGATGGACAGGTTCGCCCCGGGGATCCGAGACAGGATCTGTGCGACCCGAGTACAGTCACCGGCAGACATGGCGCGAGAGAACCCCAACTTCATCGGCGGTGACATCCTCACCGGCGCCAAGCTTCCACGTCAGTTCCTGCTCGGTCCGCGGCTCACCGCGTTCCCATACGACACGGGTGTCCCCGGCGCATACATCTGCTCAGCGGCCACCCCGCCCGGGCCCGGCATACACGGAATGAGCGGCGTCAATGCCGCTGCGCGTGCCCTGAAATGGCTCCAAGAGCACCAGGGGCGACGATGAGTGCACACCCACACCCCGGAAGTGGGGCATCGCAACAGAGTTTCCTCACTCTCGTCGCTGACGACCTGACTGGGCGTCTACCCGAAATCGTCCGGGAGATGCGGGACCACCTCGCTGACAACATCGGCGAGCTCAACGCTGACCCCCAGCTGGTCGAGATGCTCCAGGCGAGCATCGAGGGCAACGTCTCGACGATCTGCCACATTCTCGCTAACGACATCGCTCTCGAAAACCTCCAACCCACTACCGCAGCAGTCGAGTACGCGGCCCGGCTCGCGCAACGAGGCGTCCCCATCAGCGCGTTGAGCCGCGCGTACTACCTCGGCCAGAGCATGTTTCTCCGTCTCGGGATCGACGTCGTCGAAGGCCTCCCTGTCGATGAGGGCGATCGCATTCGACTCGTCCGTGCTGTCGCCGAGACCGTCCATCGGTACATCGACTGGATCCTCATCTACGTGTCGCAGGTGTACGAGACTGAACGACAGCGCTGGTGGAGCGGACGGGCCAGCGCACACGCCTCCGCCATCATGAAGGTATTGCGAGGTGACGACGAGGGACAAGCGCTGTTCGCTGACGCCGCTTACGTCGTTGACCAGGTCCATCACGCGGCGATTGTGTGGTCAGAGGGGCCCGCTAGTGAACTCGCGCAGCAGCACATCGACCGGGTGCTGTCGCACCTCGCCGCCCGCATGTCATCTGCTCGACCGCCCCTCACGATGGCTACCGACCCGAAGACGGCGTGGGTCTGGATCGGCGGTCTGAACAGCTGGCCCGCACGAGCGGAGATCGACACGATCCTTGCCTCAGCGCCCTCCGTCCGGTTCGCCCTCGGCGAGGCGGGTGCGGGTGCCACTGGATTCCGGCTCTCTCACGAGCAGGCACGCAGCGCGCAAGCAATCGCGCTCACCTCGCCGCAGCACCGCAATGCCCGCATCGTTTCCTACACGGACCCGGGAATCTCTCTCCTCTCCCTCTTCGCGGGCGTCCGGTCCACTCGCCCATGGGTCGTCCGGACGCTCGGCCAGTTCGCTGAAGACAACGAGCAGTCCGCTTCCATGCGGCAGACCCTCGCTGCATACTTCGCCTCGGGTGAGAACGTCACACGGACCGCCGAGCAACTCCATCTGCACAGGAACACGGTTCGCCACCGCATACAACTGTTCGAGGACTCAGAAGTCGGGGCAACCGATCCGATCGAGATCGCACTGGCGATTCGCCTCTACGACGCGTTTCCCGACAGTGACCCCGGTCCACGCACGCGGACATAGGTGATCATCGGCTGACGTGCGCGAAAGGACGTAGATTGTCGTGACGACAATCATGAGGTAGCGTGAGCATGTCCCTTGCCTCCGGCTTCGAAGGAGAAGCTCATGTCTTCACGTCCGTTGCACACGCGCCCGTGGTGGGTTGCGATCGTTTCGGGGATGGCGTCGTACATCGACGCTGCCGCCATCACCGGGTTCAGTACGTCGCTGGTGGTCCTGCAGAAGGATCTCTCGCTCGAGCAGTGGCAGGTCGGAGTTGCGGCGGGCGCGCTCACGCTGTCGATCGCATTCGGTGCGCTCGTCGGTGGTCGCTTGGGGGACAGGTTCGGCCGTCGCCCCGTCTTCACCGCGACCATGTTGTTGATCATTGCCGCGGTGATCGCGTTGCTCGTCGCACCATCCTTCAGCGCGGTGCTCGTTGGCGCCGTATTGCTCGGAATCGGAACGGGCGCAGATCTGCCGGTGTCGCTCTCGACGATTGCGGAAGCTGCCACCGACCGCAACCGTGGTCGTCTGCTCGGCTTCTCCAACCTGCTGTGGATCATCGGCATCGTGGTCAACACGGTGCTGGCGAGCATCGTCGGTGATTGGGGGCGTGCTGGAGCACAGATCCTCTTCGCACACATCGGAATCGTTGCGGCGCTCGTCCTGATCGGTCGACTGACCATCCCAGAGTCCACGAGCTGGAAGGAAGCCCGCGCGGAGCGCAGTGCGGGCGTGGCCACAATTCGCGCCGACCGCGCGCGTGTGCGGGATCTGCTTCGGCCGCCGTACATCGTGCCGTTCCTCGCACTGCTGGCGTTCTACGGGTTCACCAACCTCGTGGCCAACACGAGCGGTCAGTTCGGAACCTACATCGTCGTCACCTATGGCGGTGCCACAGTGGGCCAGGCCGCACTCATCGCGTTGCCGATGGTGCCGATCGCGGTACTCAGCTATCTGTGGTTCATGAAGATTGCCGACGGTCCGCGGCGGTTCCTCTACTTCCAGATCGGCGCGATCCTCATGATCTCCTCAAAGCTCATCGTCGTTGTCGCCGGCCTGAATCTGGTGACGTATGCGACGAGCGCGTTGCTTGCGGCGGTCGGGGGTGCATTCGCGTTCGAGGGGATCATGAAGGTGTGGACGCAGGAGTCTTTCCCAACACTGCTGCGCTCGACCGCCCAGGGTGCGATCATCGCGGTGGGTCGTTTCGCTGCAGCCGGACTGGCGGTGATCACGCCGCTGATCCTCGAGTCGGGCGTGACGGTCATGTACACGCTTCTGACGGTGTTCAACGTCATTGGTCTCGCCTGTGCATGGTTCGTGTTCCGTAGGCGCTCCTCCACACAGGTGTTCGATGAGGAAGCCGGCCGTGATCCGGAGGCCGAAGGCGCCGCGGCGGAGGCGGCTCGATGACCTCGGCCGTCGAATCCGTTGTTCGGGTGATCCGCGTCGATGTCGAGGCGCCGCGCCCCGGTGACCCTGTTCCGCTGCCGAACCCTCGGGTCAGCTGGCACGTTCACTCCTTTGCGCCAGAGTGGCGACAGGCGCGCGCAGAGTTGCGGTGGGACTACGACGGTCGCTCATCGACAGCTGTGCTCGCGGGGACGCAGCAGCTCCGTCTGGGGTGGCCGTTCGAACCTCTCGCTCCGCGGGCGAGAGGTGAGCTGCGCGTGCGGGTGATCGGTCTCGATGGAGTCGCAAGCGCGTGGAGCGAACCCGTTCCGATCGCCGCTGGATTCTTCGGCGAGGGGGAGTGGGATGCCGACTGGATCGGCCACCCTAACCCGGAACATGAAGCTCAACCCGTGGTTCTCCGGCACGAGTTCGACGCGAACGGCGTAGTGCGTGCGACGCTGTACGCGACCGCAGTGGGGGTGTACCAGGCTGCACTCAATGGCACTGACGTCGACGATCATGTGCTCAAGCCGGGGTGGACGCCGTTCGCGGAGCGGACCATCGCCGACATGACCGACGTCACCTCTCTGATTCGGGAGGGCTCGAACTGCCTCAGCGTGCGGATGGCGGGGGCCTGGGCGACGGAGCACTTCGGATTCCGTCAGAATGCGCAGCCACGTTACGGCACGCAACCGCGGATGGCGGCGCAGCTGCTGCTCGAGTTCGCCGATGGATCTTCGCAGTGGATCCGAACAGGCCACGAGTGGCGGACGGCATCCGGCGCATTGAAGTTCAGCGGACTGTATAAGGGGGAGCGGTATGACGCACGCGCGGATCTCATCGACGCCTCCGGCGTTCGCTACGCCGAGCCCGGCTACGATGACTCGCGCTGGGACGCGGCACGTGCCTTTCCCGCTGAGCCTGTGCCGGAACCTCGCATCTCGCCGCCGGTGAGACGCATCGAGGAGATATCCCCGGCTTCGGCGCAGGTCACCGATGCCGGGGCGACCATCCTGGACTTCGGTCAGAATCTCGTCGGCCGTCTACGCATGCGCGTGTCCGGACCCGCGGGCACAACCATCACCCTCCGACACGCAGAAGTCCTCGAAGACGGACAACTGGCAACCAGGCCGTTGCGACGAGCAAACGCGACCGACATCTACACCCTCGCCGGAGGCGGCGATGAAGTATGGGAACCCGAGTTCACATTCCACGGGTTCCGATTCGCCGAGATCACGGGATGGCCGGGAGAGCTCCAGCCGGACGACGTTGTCGCCGTCGTGATACACAGCGATATGCAGCGCACGGGGTGGTTCTCGACCTCTCACCCGCTGCTACAACGCCTCCACGACAATGTGGTCTGGAGCCTACGCGGGAACTTCCTTTCTCTCCCAACGGACTGCCCTCAGAGGGATGAGCGGCTCGGCTGGACCGGCGACATCCAGATCTTCGCCCCGACGGCAGGGTTCCTCTATGACGTCCGCGGGTTCCTCGACTCCTGGCTCCGAGACCTGGCCATCGAACAGGACAGCGAGGGGATGGTGCCCTTCGTCGTTCCGAACGTCCTCGGCCTCGCTCGCCCAGCCGCAGCGTGGGGTGATGCCGCAGTCGTCGTCCCCGACGTACTCCACCAGCAGTTTGGAGACCTCGACACGCTCGCTCGCCAGTACTCAAGCGCGCGAGCTTGGGTGGATCTCTGCGTTCGCCTAGCTGGCCCGGACCTGATCTGGGAGGGTGACTTCCAGTTCGGCGACTGGCTTGACCCCACTGCACCGCCCGACCGTCCTGGTCAGGCGATGACGGCGACCGGCCTGGTTGCTACCGCCTGCCTCGCGCGCTCCGCAGTGCTGCTGGCTCGTGCCGCGGAGATGCTTGGCCATACCAGCGACTTTGAGCGCTACACGCGGATCGCCGATCAGGTCCGTACCGCGTTCGTTCGCGAGTACGTCACCCCCGCCGGTCGAATGCTGTCGGACACACCGACGGCATACGCTCTCGCGCTCGTCTACGACTTGCTGCCGGAGGATCTACGCCACCCTGCCGGTGCTCGTCTCGCAGCTCTTGCACGTGAGAACGGGTACCGAATCGCGACCGGCTTCGTCGGCACCCCGATCATCCTCGACGCGCTCTCGCGAACCCGGCAGCATGCCACGGCGGGCCGCCTTCTGCTGGAGACCGGATGCCCCTCGTGGCTCTACCCGGTGACAATGGGTGCAACGACGATCTGGGAGCGCTGGGACTCGATGCTCCCCGATGGGACAGTCAACCCGGGGGATATGACGAGCTTCAACCACTACGCGCTCGGCGCCGTCGCAGACTGGATACACCGGGAGCTGGCCGGGCTTACCAGCCTTCAACCCGGCCACCGAAGAGTCCAGATCGCCCCACACCCGATCGCCGGCGTCGACGACGCCGCGGTGGTGCTCCTCAGCCCGCACGGTCGCATCGAACTCAGCTGGCAGCGCAGGGGCGAGATCATCAAAGTGAGCGCGTCCGTCCCCACCGGGGTCGAGGCCGAAGTACATCTCGGCGACCGCGACCCATTCACCGCCACCGCAGGTGCGCATCGATGGGAGTTCGTCGAGCAAGACGACCCGATACCCCCGGACGTGTCACTGGACAGCCCACTCTCACAGGTCATCGACGACTCGGACGCACTCGCCCTCATCGAACAGATGCTGACCGCACATCGCCCCGGCGCGGCAGAAGCAATGCATGCAGGTACTCGCTGGACACAAGGACAGACACTTCGCGAGGTGCTGTTCCAGTACGCCAGCCCCGCGGTCCAAGCAGACATCGCAGTTCAACTGCTCCAACTGTCGACGGCAAGGTCGGGTACCGCCAACGTCGACTCCCGCGTGGCATAACCCCCTACCCGAGGGCGTCGACGACGGCGCTGCGACGCTGCGGCTCGTCGGTGGGGTGTTCCTCCCAGATGCGGGTCGTGCGGTCCGAGTCGTAGGCGGGCCAGCCGGGGTCACCGGTCGTGATGAACGACACCCAGGCCGCGTGCATCGCGTGGGCGAGAGAGGCTGGGGCATCGGGGCCGCTCAAGCGCACAGCATCCGCCCCGCCCAGATGATCGAACACGAACGCGATCTCGATGGCGTGGGCAGCGCGCAGATCGCGCACCGGGCTGTGCCACGCGAACTCGTACACGAACGTGGAAGTGCGACGCTCTCGGGCGACGCGGGTCGCCGGGGCACGCAGCAGGCGGTCGGTGAGCAGCTGCCCGAGCACCTCGCCCGGGCTCGCGCCGGGGAACGCGTCGCGCACTGCGGTCGCCGCCCGCGCGGGGATGCGCATCACCCGACGTGCGAGTCCGGCCTTCAGGCGCCCGATCTCGCCGATCGACTCGGGGGTGAACCACAGCCGGTACTCGTCGGTGTTGGTGCCGATGAGGACCGGAACGTCGACGTCGGCGAGCGCGTCGACGGGCGAAACGGGCAGGGTGTCGGGGTCGACCGCGAGGGTGAAGCCCGGGGCGCCCTTGAGCGGCGATGACCCGGCCGAGAGCTCGGCCCGGGCCTGCAGCAGGTCGGCGGGCGAGACAGCCGCGAACGCCTCGCGGGTGGCTGGGATGCCGAGTTTCTTCGCGATGGCGTCGGACGCGCGACGCGCCTTGTCGGGCGAGACCGCGTCGAGGGGGCCCGACTGGATGATCGCCCCGGCCACGAGTGCCCGTGACGCGGGACGCGAGAGCAGGGCGGCCACGAGCGCCCCGCCGGCGGACTCGCCCATAATCGTGATGCGCGCGGGGTCTCCTCCGAAGGCCGCGATCTCGCAGTGCACCCACTCGAGGGCGAGCGCGGCGTCGAGCAGGCCGAGGTTCAGCGGCGCGCCCTCGAGCACGCTGAACCCCTCGACACCGAGTCGATAGTTGGCCGAGACGAACACGACGCCGTCGTCGGCGAAGGTCGTGCCGTCGTAGCCCGGCTGCGCCGACGCGCCCCGCTCGAGCGCGCCGCCGTGCAGCCAGAGCACCACCGGCGCGCCCGCGGCTGCCCGCTCGGCCGGGCTCCACACGTTCACGGTGAGGATGTCGTCGCCCTCGATCACCGTGCTCGACAGCAGCTCGGCGATGTCGCCGCGATACGGATGCTGCGGCGCCGTGGCCCCGAAGCCCACCGCGTCGCGCACCCCGGTCCACGCCGCGACCGGCTCGGGCGCGGCGAACCGGCGCTCGCCGAACGGGGGCTCGGCGTAGGGGATGCCGAGATACCGCTCGATGCCCCCGTCGCGTGTGCCGCGCAGCGACCCGGTCGAGATCTCCGCAGTCGCGGTTGCCGAAGTGCTCTCCATCGAGTCGCCTCTGTTCTGAGATGCAGGAGTGTGGATTGATTGTCGCATAGACAATCACGGCACGGTCAGTCTTCAGTCGGCTGTGTGCGTTTTGGGTCCCAGGGTGACGCGCTGTCAGTCCATGTGCCACCAGCGACTCTGCGGATCTCGCCACCTACGCTGTCATCAAGCGAGCGCACCAGGCGAACGAGAAGCTCTTCAAAGAGAGATCGATCCGATTGGGGCCAATCGGCAACTGCGTCAGCAAGATTGTTATCGCTTGTTGCAACGATACGTGCGGCTACCTCGCGACCGGCCGAAGTCATGCCGATCATCGTCTCGCGCCCATCAGCGGGGTTGGCAACGCGACCAACAAGCCCAGCCTCTTCGAGGCGGCGCACAACCTTGCTCAGGTTGGACCGGCCGGTGTGTACCGCATCTGCCAACTCGGTCGGCCGGGATGCGCCGCGGTACGCAAGTTGGTTCACGACCAGGAAGGCGAGCATGTCGCCAGGCAGCGGGAAGTCGCTACGAGCTAGTAGATCCTCCCGGCGGGTCATTGACGACGCCCAGGTGATGATGGCCTGCATTGCGGCACGTGCGTCGAGACCGCCATCTCCAACAACCGGCTTCATTGCAGTAGCAGTCGGTTCGAGTCGGACGGGGGCGGAGGCGGGGCGCGGCATTTCCCTATTCTTGCGTAGGTGCATTGCC
>NZ_BTGO01000021.1:0-62047 GCF_042846595.1 Microbacterium sp. MTN4-26 | reverse complement strand
CTCCCTCGGGCTTGAGGATTCGCTAGATGCAAACGGGCACTTTGCAGTTGAGCGTATAGTCGAGGTCTAGCGGATAGTTGGCAGGGAGGCGGCGAGGCCTCCCAAGATGAAGTTTCCTACACTGCCCACCCGCCGGAAGACCTGGACGTGCAGCACACGGGCGTGAAGAACGGATCGGCGACGACTAATCGTTAGAGCTGGGAGTCGCTGACGGGGAGGATGTCATCATGCCGCTCGTCGGAATCCGAAGCCTCGGGCCAACATTGAAGCGGCGCGCGATCGACGTGCTTGCGATCTTCGACCGGCCCAACATCAGCAACGGGCCGACTGAGGCGATCAACGGCCGGCTCGAGCACCGCTGCGGCTCCGCGCTCGGCTTCCGCAACCTCAGCGAGGTCAGCCCCGAAGGCACTCCCATCCACACCTGTCACACGGACCAACCCAGATCGGCTGACAGATCGTCGATGTCATAACCGAATCGACGAACACGCTCCCCGAAGCGCATTCGAATCTCGTCCACCTCGCGAGGTCCGACAATTGGCACTAACAGCCGCTCCAGCGTCCGCGGCACAACACTGCGTGGGCGATTCTTGCGATTCAGCGGATCAAGGCGCCAAAGCCCACGCCCCTGCCGCATAGACTCCCAATACTTGGAGTAGACCACGTCCTTATCCGATACTCGCTTCACCTCAGCTTCATGCGGCGGAAGCCCTGCAAACGACTGCAGTTCTTCCAGTGCAGATGCCGGACTCGCGAGCAGCTTGTCGTAACGAAGGACCCTCACGGCCTTGAGACTCGACAGGTCCCCGCTGAAAGTCTCCATCGCCATCAACCAATGGTCGATGATCGATCCAAGATCGATACCTACTTGAACATGTCGAGGGGCCCACTTCCGCACAGCAAGTGCCTGGATCACAGGGTGTCTCGTGATTACGATGAAGCGAGCTTCTGGAAAGGCCGCCTGGAGGAAGCGCCCTTTCATCAAGTTGGGTGGTGACTTTTCGATGAGGTACTCAGCGCCCGGATTGGTGAAGTGCGGTCGCCACGCGTCGAGAAGAGCGCTCGCAACCCGATCCGGACTTGGCTCGGCGTCCTTCTCGACCAGGTGTGCATCTCGATGATAAGCCCATCTCACATGAATCCCTTTGCCGCGACCGACTTCATGACCCAACTTGATGTCATCTTTGTAGACGCTCTGCCGAAACTGCCCCTCTTCCGATCCGAAATGATTCGGCAGAAGACTCGTTGTGACCGGATTTTCCGTAAGAAGAGCGCTCAGTAACGTCGTTCCACTCCGCTGCAAACCGCCGACAAACACGAATTTTGATGGCGAAACAATCAAGACACTTGCCCCTTCACTAGTATTCGCGAGTACAGATCCGAGATTGCCCGCTCATCGTGCTCGTGATCTCGCCGCCTTCGCTCGTATCGATCCTTCAACTCACGCCCAACGAGCCCCCGCGTCCGCGGGGTCTGCAACCGCCGCGCAAGCTCAACGGCGCCGTCTACATCATCAGCAAGCCACTCGGAACCAACGATCATTCGGTTTCCGGGTAGATCGCTCGCGATCACGGGCAACCCCGACGCGACAGCCTCTTCGAGGGCAAATGGCCTGCCCTCAAAATGACTGAAGAGACAAAAGACGCTGTCCTCCGCAAGGAATTGCGACACATCGGAACGCTCACCCAGGATATCTAGTGGCAGCCCTTCAGCCATACGATTGACCTCGCTCTCTAGCGAGGGCTCTATCGGCCCTACCGCCGTCGCCGAATCGAGCACACCCTCACTGTGCAATTTTCGAAGAACCCGCAAGAACAGGTCGAATCTTTTCTGGGGACTAATACGAGAGATCCATATCAACCTGAGGCCATCACGGTAATTGCGACTATCTAACGTCATCGGCAGATTTGGCGACGGGATCCAAACGTCTCTCCACCCCTTCATTGACAACGGCACTACAGTGAAAGCGCGCTGCGACAATAGCGGCGCACAGCGGAGCGCCAGCAACCTGACGGCCTCTGTGAGCCGGGAGGCACCCGGCAAGCCGCGCGCTCCGTGATAGGTGACAATCAACCGCCGATGGGGCACGACCATAGCTAGTGACTTCAGCCCATGACAATGGAACCAGGTCGATGATCCGCTGTCGAACGCTCTGAGTTGAGCGCGAAGCTTGAAACTCTCACGGAGCGATAGAGTTCTCGTCGGAAAGTCAAGTCTAATGTCCTTAACCGAACTCGGTACCGAATTCATCTGCGCTTCGCCGTGCGGTCGCACGAGAAAAGTTTCGAAGCCGAGTCGATCTGCGAGAGTCGCGTCGCGCACTGCCGCCGAGGCCAAGCCGCCCGATGAAGCCTCAGATACGATCACCATTCGCTTGGAGCACGAAGAAAGCTCAGGTCTCGACATGCTGCCTCCTCGAAGTGCGCCGGGTAGCCGCCTCATGTCCACGCCGCACCGGGAAGTCTCGCGGAGAACCGCGAAGAGTAATGGATAGCGAACAGATACTTAGGCCCGCGAGCAAGGAGAACGCCAGAGAGCCATGCGGGTACGAGAAATATGGTTGCGAGAAAGCTTGCGTAGCCGCACCCACGGTCCAGCCAAGCACAATTGCCCAGTCGCCACTCACTTGGGTCATCTTGAACGACGCACCTAACGTAACAGCGACAATAAGGAGTAGCATCAAGGCTGAGACGATGCCAGTCCGAGCCAGAGCTTCGAAGTAGTCATTATGAGGCTTGCGAACGAGCGTAACTCCGTCAACCGAGAAGCCATTAAGCAGATCGGGCCCAAGCCCGAGTCCCACTAACCATCGGACAGGATCCGCCGTCAGTGCTTCCACGATGCCCGCCCACCAATCCTCACGATCGCGGCGAGAACCCGACAACTGCGATGAGTCATCAAAGACACTAACCAACAGGTCGCGTGTTGTTGCGAAGGATATGTCGCCGACGCGTCCATCGGTGAGGCCTAGCCCACCAAGCAACCCGAATGCCGCAACCAACGCAGTCACCGAGGCGAGCACAACGATCAAGCGCACGAGAAGGTTTGCACCTCCAGCTCGGCGCCATCGAGATTGCGATACCGCGATATATGCTGCCACCATACCCAACGTCACAAGCAATGCCATCCGGCTCTGCCCCACCAATAGGCCGGCGAAGCCGGCGACTGCGGCTAAGAGTCTCAGTAGGCGCCCATTGCCCCATAGTGACGCGGCAACGAGAGCAAGAGCACCGATACTGACATTTCTGAAGCTCAGGAATGACGCAAGCTGATCAGGTAGCCAGACGCCAACCGTAGACAAAGACACAAAACCGATAAGCACCCACGTTAAGCATCGCAACGCACCCCCGAGAACCAGGGGCCCAAGCCTGGCCGCAACAGCACCACCAATTAGAAGTCCCATGAACGACACGGTAATGACAGCGTCTCGAGTAGCCAGAGAGCTATAGTCAGGGAAATCGTGAATCCATCTTGCAGTCGTAATGAAGAGCCAGATGAGCCACAAGAAGAGTACAAATCGAAAGACCGCGCTGGCCTGCATCGCCTCGTAGATATCTCGATGGAGCGCCACCACTAGTATTGCGGCCAACATAAGGACCACCGGTATTCCACCCACCGACCAGATCGATAGGGTGAGTGATATTGTGGCAAGCCCGAAGAGGATTCCGACTGAAACGATTTCAGCAGGCGTCCACGCAAGAATACTCAGCTTCTTAGTCGCACTCACAGCGCGGTCACCGCGTCGAGCACGATTTTCCAGTTTTCAGCATATGCCGCTCGCGAATGAACCTGCTCATATTGAGCACGAGCTCCTCGTGAATACGCGCCAGACGGGCCGTTCGTGTCGACCAACTCAACCAATCGCTCGCTGAGCTCGGTCACTGATCCAGGCGGCGCAAGTCGACCAGCCGCCGGCGGAACCAGATCTGGAATCGAGCCGACATCGTATGCAACGACGGGAACACCGCTCGACAGAGCCTCAATGATGACTAGTGGTTGCGCCTCGAAAGCATACGTCGAAGGGAAGAGAAGCATCAAGGATCCTTGAAGAACGCCCCACTTCTGGTCCCTGTCAAGCGGTCCTCCGATCTGTATTTGCTCCGGGAAAGGGCACGCTTCTCGTGCTTGCATCAGACGCTCATGGAAATCCAGGGAGCCACCAGCACCATGCAACTTTAGAGATAGTGACGGCCGTTTTCCTTGAGCTAGCCCCACGGCTTTGATCGCGTCGAGGGCGCCCTTCTCTTCCAGATAGTTCGAGAGGTAGAGGATATACTGATCATCGTCGCGGCGTTCGCGCGAGTCGGCAGCCCGAATATCGGGCGAATTAGGGATAACCCAGATGGGTCGGCTCGTCAGACTTCTCACGTCCGTGACCATCGAATCGGTCAACGTTACAACTCCAGCTGCGCAGCAGAAGAGGAACTCCGCGGCGACGCGCCATACACGACCCTTTTCTGCAAGCGTTGTGAAACCGCGCGTATGAATATAGAAGACGGTACGAACTCCGAGTAATCGGAGCGCAGTCGCCACCGCAACGTCAACAACGAATGAAAAAGGCCGGTTCGTCACGAATAAGATTGCGACGTGAGGCCGGCGACGCAGGACACTGGAGACGACCGACCCCACCAGCCTGGGTGCCGCAATCACCTTTGACCAACGGAACCGACCAATTTCATCGACGCTGGTGCTGAATCGGCGTTGCACGGTAGTCACGCTGTGGGTCGACTCGAGCACGGCGACCAGCACTTCAGTCATCAACGTAGACCCGGTGACCGGCGGAGGTAGCTGACTGATGACCAGAACCGAGCTGCGATCATCCATTGCCGCTCACCCATGCCTTGACGATGCTACGCCCAGCCAATGCAACAAAGATCATGTTCCCGATGATGTATCGCTTCCACAACCGTCTGGGCTCAGTGATTAGGCGGAAAGCCCATTCAAGACCGACCCGTCGCATCCAGACAGGTGCCTCCCTAACAGTTCCAGCATAGAACCCAAACGCGGCGCCAACCGCCACAGTCGTTATTCCCGTCAGTTCCGTGAGCCTAAGTCCAAGAATGTCCTGTTTAGGGGTTCCAAGCGCAACCAAAACAACATCGGGTTTCGCCTCACAACTTAGGACCGCCTCCCTACAGAGTTCGACGAAGCTCTCGTCGAGCGGCTGAAAAGGCGGAGAATACTCACCCGCTATGGATAGCCCTGGGAAGTCCAACGCGGCGCGTCGAGTCACACGACTGAGAGTGGTTGCATCTCCGCCGAGGAAATAGAAAGACTTTCCTTCCCTGCAGCCTTGCCGAAGAAGCTCGGTGAAGAGCGATGGCCCTCGCACTCGTCCAGCTGACCGCGATCGCGCAACTGCCCGCATCGCGACCACAACTGGCGCGCCGTCAGGGAGATTCAGGCCCGCACCACGAAGCACATCGCCGTACTCCCTGTTTTGCCTTCCAGCAACCAAGCTGTACGCATTCACGAGCCGCACGGGTTTGCTCTCTCGGAGCGCTAGAACCGAGGCCGTTGCGGCGGCGAGAGACGTGACAGCTATCGGCACCCCTCCAATCCGCGTTGTCGAGTGAGGCAGCGAACTCACGCAGTGTTCCCTTCTTGCGGAATGAAAGATGTAGTTCGTTGTAGAGTCGCACGAGGCGCGATATAGAGCGTCAAGACCTGATGGTAGTGGATGGGAGCGGCTCGATTGTCCAGCAAGCTACGAGTGCGCGAACTGGCGCGACAGACCGTGTGGGGCATGCGCTCGGCAACCGCACGAGAGAAGGGTCACGACCTAGGCACCACCAGGCTGCTATCGGGAAGTGGTCGCAGCGGGACCACCTGGATCCAGGAGATGGCTACCGCCGACTCGAATTTGCGGCCGATTTTCGAACCGTTCGACGCACGCCGGGACGTTCGCTTTGGCGTTCTCCCGTTCGGGCGCTACATCGCACCAGCTGAGGAGGCGGCTGATGTCCACTCCGCAGTGCTTCCAGTCCTCACGGGGCTATACAGATCGCCTTGGTCGGATCAGCTAAGCACCCCTCGCCTCGGGCGCCGGTATCGTGGCCGGCTTATTAAGGACATTCGAATTCTCTGCTCCGTAGGTTGGCTCGCGAAGTCGTTCCCAGAGGTCCCCGTGGCGCATGTCGTCCGTCATCCATTCGATGTCGTCCACAGTGGAAACGCCCTGAACTGGAGCGTAGATCGACTGGACTTTTTACTCGAGCAGGCCTCCCTCGAGGCGGATCACTTGTCCGAGCAGGCCTCAGCACTACGGAAGCTTCGCGAGCCGTGGGAACGCGCTGTCGCACTCTGGGCCGTTGAGAATCACGTGGTGTTCCGCACGCTACCGCAAGCAGGAGCCCGGCTAGTGATCTACGAGGAAGCAGTGCGCGATCCGTCCTCTCTTGCCCCCCTCTGGGATCACTTCCGGATCCCACTGAGCCAGGTAGGTGACGCGGATCGACCGTCCAAGATGACCCGACCCGGCAGCCACATACTGAGCCAAGGTGCGCGCGTTCGTCCTGCACCAATTGACGAAGAAATGAGGCGGTCAGGAAGCGAGGTACTGGCGCTCTTTGGCTTTGACCGCGCATTCGCCAGTGACGGATCAGTCGATGCTTCACTGCTTCGGGCTCTTTGGAAAGACCGCGCGTTGTCGAGCTGATCGCGCCGGAGTCACACTCAGGGGACTTTCGCTCTAGCATGGCAAGCACGAGGGCGGTTCACGCACGCGAGAAGTAGGCCGCGATCGTCACTCATGCCAGCGACCGAGATTGAGGCCCAATGAGACGACGCGCATTGATCACTGGAATCACCGGACAAGATGGTTCCTACTTGACGGAACTATTGCTCGGTAAGGGCTATGAGGTGCATGGTGTGATTCGCCGTGCGTCAACATTTAATACAACCCGAATCGACCACCTCTACACCGATCCGCACAACCCCGACGCCAAGCTGTTCCTGCACTACGGAGACTTGAGCGACGGTGCACGCCTGGTCACCTTGATGGCGGAGATCAACCCGGACGAGGTTTACAACCTCGCGGCGCAGTCGCACGTCCGTGTGTCTTTCGACGAACCAGAGCACACCGCCGACACAACCGGCACGGGAACGATCCGCCTCCTCGAGGCAGTCCGCCTGTCGGGCATCGAGACTCGCTTCTACCAGGCGTCGACCTCCGAGCTATATGGCGCAACCCCTCCCCCGCAGAACGAGGAGACGCCGTTCTACCCTCGCTCGCCCTACGCGGCCGCGAAGCTCTACAGCTACTGGATCACCAAGAACTACCGCGAGGCGTACGACATGTTCGCCGTCAACGGGATCCTCTTCAACCACGAGTCGCCCCGTCGCGGTGAGACCTTCGTGACCCGCAAGATCACGCGGGCGGTCGCCCGCATCAAGGCCGGCGTGCAGAAGGACATCTACCTCGGAAACCTCGAGTCGATCCGTGACTGGGGTTACGCCGCCGAATATGTCGAGGGCATGTGGCGCATGCTGCAGGCAGACGAGCCGGAGGACTTCGTGCTGGCGACCGGTGTCGGTTACACGATCAAGGACTTCCTCGAGACCTCGTTCGGCCACGCCGGGCTCGACTGGCAGGAGTATGTGAAGTTCGATGAGCGCTACCTGCGGCCCACCGAGGTCGACGCGCTCATCGGCGACCCGACGAAGGCAGGCGAAAAGCTCGGCTGGGTTCCCACGATCGATGGGAAGGAACTGGCCAAGCTCATGGTTGACGCCGACGTGAAAGCGTTGGAAGAAGGCCCGGAGTGGATCGACAAGGTCAAGCTCGCTTCGTGGGGCACGGCCGACGCGGTCGCGGCGGCGCGATGAGCGGCGGGTTTCGATACGCCGTCGGCGGCTACTCAACCACCGGAGAGTGTGAGGCGCAGCTTTGAGCAGCAGCGACGGCGTGGAGTACACGCCTCAGGAGCTTGACCGCGATGCGACGTTCTACGTCGCCGGTCACCGTGGGCTCGTCGGATCGGCGATTGTCCGCAAGCTCGAGTCGTCGGGTTTCGAGAACATCGTCGGAAAGACCTCCGCCGAACTGGACCTCAAAGACCGCGACGCCGTCTTCGGCTATATGGCCGACGCCAAGCCCACCTACGTCGTGCTCGCCGCGGCGAAGGTTGGCGGGATCATGGCCAACAGCACCTACCCGGTCGACTTCCTGAGCGACAACATGCGCATCCAAGTCAACGTGCTCGATGCCGCCCTCGCGAACGATGTCGAGCGCGTGCTGTTCCTCGGGTCGTCGTGCATCTACCCGAAGTTCGCCGAGCAGCCCATCCGGGAAGACTCGTTGCTCACCGGTCACCTCGAGCCGACGAACGACGCGTACGCGATCGCGAAGATCGCCGGCATTCTGCAGACGCAGGCGGTGCGCCGTCAGTACGGCCTGCCGTGGATCTCGGCGATGCCGACGAACCTCTATGGTCCGAACGACAACTTCTCGCCCAAGGGTTCGCACGTGCTTCCCGCACTCATCCGTCGCTACGACGAAGCGGCAAAGTCAGGAGCGTCGTCGGTCACGAACTGGGGCACGGGAAGCCCCCGCCGCGAGTTCCTGCACGCCGACGATATGGCTGATGCGTGCCTGCATCTCATGGAGCACTACGACGGGCCCGACCAGGTCAACGTCGGCACCGGGTCCGACGTGACGATCAAGGAGATCGCCGAGACCATCGGCGAGGTAACCGGGTTCACCGGCGAGACCGAGTGGGACACATCCAAGCCCGACGGCACCCCGCAGAAGCTCCTCGATGTCTCGAAGCTGGCTGAGGCTGGCTGGACGTCGAAGATCTCACTGCAGGAAGGCCTCGAGCGCACCGTCGCCTGGTACCGCGAGCACGTCGACACCCTGCGCGAGTAGGGACGTGTTCCGGCACATCGTGCTGTTCCGCATCCACGACCACGTCAGCGATGCGTACGTCGACGCGGTGATCGACACTCTGGAGAGCTTTGTGCTCTTCCCGGGCGTCGTGTCGTGGACGACCACCCGCTCCCTCGATGAGCGCAAGGGGCGCATCGTCGTCGAAGATGCGACGTTCGAGTCTCGGGAAGCGTTCGAGCGATTCCGCGCCGACCCGGCGCTCGTGAGCGCCGCGCAGACGATGTCGGAGATCGCGGACTGGTGGGTCGGCGACTACGAGACTTGACGGGAGAGCAGTTCTTCGATCAAGACCACGCACCCTGGCCAGAGTGGATCGGGCAGCGCATCAGCGGGGAACCAGCCGAAGTCGTGCGCTTCGTGGCGAGGGTTGGGTGCACCTGTCGTTCGAGCGACGAACGACAGGCCGATCGCATGCTTGCGAGGGTCTGAGCCAACAGCAATCTCACTGTCGGGAGTGATGTCTGGCGGAAACCACTGATACACGTAGCTCGGCTGCGGATCGAGCGGGAGCTCAAGATCAACCGCGAGTGTGTCGTCGGCGTGGCGGAGAAGCGCGTCGCGGATGGTTTCGCCTCTCAAGACGCGGCCACCCAGGTGGCACCACACCTCACCGAATGGCGAATCGCGCCGTATGAGGCCGACCTCGCTTCCTCCCCCCTCGGGGTCGCGCAGCAGGATGAAATCCACGCACGCGATGGGCATCGATTCTTCGACGAGACGGTAGAGATCGGGCGGAAGAAAGCTCACGGGTCGATTCTGCCGCTGACGCGCGTCGTGACGCTCCGCGTTCGATACGCTGACGAGACCGCCATCTTGGTCTTCGAGGGAACCGACATGCGCATCTCTGCTCGCGCGGACTACGCCGTCCGCGCAACCGTTGCGCTGGCCCGGACGTCGGGCGATGAGCTTGTGCAGGCGGAGCGGATCGCCGAGGAGCAAGGCATCCCCGCCAAGTTTCTGGAAGGAATCCTGCTGACACTGCGCCGCGCGGGCCTCGTGCACAGCCGCCGAGGAGCGAACGGCGGCTACCGGCTGGCGCTTCGTGCCGACGAGATCTCGATCGGCGACGTCATCCGCGCCGTCGACGGCCCCCTCATCTTCGTGCGTGACGAACGCCCCAGCGAGCTTGACTACCCACCGGCACAAGACTCTCTCGCCACCCTGTGGGTGGCGTTGCGATCGAGCGTGCGGCGCGTGCTCGACGCAACCACCGTCGCCGACATCGCGACGGGTCAGTTGCCAAGCATCGTGACCGGCCTGGCCGCCGAACCGGGTGCCTGGGAGAACGGGCCCGCGTAACCGCACGTTACGAGTGCGAGAACATCTCGTCTCTCGAGTGGCGCCTTCGATCCACCTCCACCAGAATTCCTACTAGTTCAGTCGGTTTTGTTGGGAAAGGCGACTCTTTTGCAAACACTCATTCTTCTCGCGCTCGTGGGGCTCGGTGCGCAGCTGGTCGACGGCGCCCTCGGCATGGCATACGGCGTCACGTCGACGACGCTGCTCCTCGCCATCGGAGCCAACCCCGCTGCGGCGAGCGCATCCGTGCATCTCGCCGAGATCGGCACGACTCTCGCCTCGGGGGTGTCTCACTGGCGGTTCGGAAACGTCGATTGGCGTGTGGTCCTGCGCATCGGCGTGCCCGGCGCGATCGGCGCCTTCGCGGGCGCGACCTTCCTGTCTCAGCTCTCGACCGAGGTCGCGCGTCCGATCATGAGCGCGATCCTGCTCACGCTCGGCGTGTATGTGCTCACCCGATTCACTTTCCGCAGCCTGCCGAAGATCGACCGCTCAAGACGGCTCGGCCTGCCGTTTCTCGCCCCGGTCGGACTCATCGGCGGCTTTCTCGATGCCACGGGCGGGGGCGGGTGGGGGCCGGTCGGCACGCCCGCGCTTCTCGCGAGCGGACGCATCGAACCACGCAAGGTGATCGGTTCGATCGACACCAGCGAGTTTCTCGTAGCGCTCGCGGCAAGTGTCGGCTTCCTCGTCGGTCTCGGCACCAGCGGATTCGACTTCGCGTGGGTGCTCGCCCTTCTCGCCGGCGGGCTAATCGCCGCCCCCGTCGCCGCGTGGCTGGTGCGCAAGCTGCCGCCCCGGCTTCTCGGATCATTGGTCGGCGGAGTGATCGTCTTCACGAACGTGCGCACGCTTCTGCTCGAGTTCGACACCACGGGGTTCGTGACGCCGTGGGTTCTCGCCACCGTCGGTGTGCTCTGGGCCGCCGCTGTGGTGTACTCCTGGCTTGCCCACCGTGCCGAGAAGACTGTGCTCTCAGCCTCGGCTGAAGCGGAGACGGATGAACTGCCCGACGAGGTCGCCTCGCGAAGGTGACGGCAGCGGACACCGGCGACCCTGCGGGCATCAGGTCGCCCCCAAGTCCTGCGCATGCTTTCGTGACAGACCCGAAACGCACGTCTGGTAGATGTAAACGTGGTGTCGATGCTGGCACGCTCTGATCCCAGATCTCGCAGCATCACTAGGGGGGCACATGAAAGGCATCGTTCTTGCCGGAGGTTCAGGGACGCGGTTGCATCCTGTGACGCTGGGGGCGTCGAAGCAGCTGGTTCCCGTCTATGACAAGCCCATGGTGTATTACCCCCTTTCGACGCTGATGCTGGCCGGGATCGACGAAATCCTCGTGATCACGACGCCACATGATGCGGCGTCGTTTGAGCGGTTGCTGGGTGATGGGTCGCAGTTTGGTGTGTCGATCTCGTTTGCGGTGCAGCCGTCGCCGGATGGGTTGGCGCAGGCGTTCACCATCGGTGCGGACTTCATCGGCGACGACACTGTCGCGCTGGTGCTGGGTGACAACCTGTTGTACGGCCCGGGGTTGGGTTCGCAGCTGTCCCGGTTCGCCGACATCGATGGTGGGGCGGTGTTCGCCTATTGGGTTGCGGAGCCGTCCGCGTACGGGGTGGTGGAGTTCGATGACACCGGTCGCGCTGTGAGCCTGGAGGAGAAACCCGCTGCGCCGCGGTCGAACTACGCCATCCCGGGCCTGTACTTCTACGACAACGACGTGGTCGAGATCGCCCGGAACCTTCAGCCGTCAGCGCGGGGCGAATTGGAGATCACGGACGTGAACCGGGCATACCTGGAAGCAGGGAAGCTGCAGGTGCAGGTCCTCCCCCGCGGCACGGCGTGGTTGGACACCGGGAAGTTTGACGACATGCTCGACGCTGCCGAATACGTGCGGACGATCGAGCGGCGTACCGGGATGAAGATCGGTGCTCCGGAGGAGATCGCGTGGCGGCAGGGGTTCCTCACCGACGAGCAGCTCGCTGAGCGTGGAGTGGCGCTGAAGAAGTCCGGATACGGGTCCTACCTGTTGGGGTTGCTGGAGCGGGGGGAACGCTGATGCGGTTGCTGGTCACCGGGGGTGCCGGGTTCATCGGCTCCAACTTCGTCCACCACGTCCTGGCCCACACCGACCATGAGGTGACGGTGCTGGACGCGCTCACCTACGCCGGGAACCTCGCCTCCTTGGACGGGCTCCCAGAGGGCCGATTTCGGTTCGTGAAGGGCGACATCACCGACGCCGGCCTGGTGGACGAGTTCTTCGCCGGGGCGGACGCGGTGGTGCACTACGCGGCGGAGTCGCACAACGACAACAGTCTGGATAACCCGCGCCCGTTCCTGGACACCAACATCATCGGCACCTACACGCTGCTCGAAGCAGCCCGGAAGCATGAGGTTCGGTTCCATCACATCTCCACCGACGAGGTCTACGGGGACCTGGAGCTGGATGACCCGGAACGGTTCACCGAGACCACCCCCTACAACCCGTCATCGCCGTATTCATCCACGAAGGCCGGGAGTGATCTGTTGGTGCGGGCGTGGGTGCGCTCGTTCGGGGTGCAGGCGACCATCAGCAACTGTTCGAACAACTACGGGCCGTTCCAGCATGTGGAGAAGTTCATCCCCCGGCAGATCACAAACGTGATCCGCGGCATCCGCCCCAAGCTCTACGGCAAGGGGGAGAACGTGCGGGACTGGATCCACGCCGACGACCACTCCTCCGCCGTCCTCACCATCCTCGACAAGGGCCAGATCGGGCAAACCTATTTGATCGGGGCGGACGGGGAGAAGAACAACAAGACCGTCGTCGAACTCATCCTGCGGTTGATGGGCGAGCCCGCTGACGCGTATGACCACGTCACCGACCGGGCCGGACACGACCTGCGCTACGCGATCGACTCCACACGCCTGCGCACCGAACTCGGCTGGACACCGAAGTACTCCGACTTCGAAGCGGGGTTGGCGGCGACCATCGACTGGTACCGGGAGAACGAAGCCTGGTGGGCACCCGCGAAAGACGGTGTTGAAGCGTTCTACGCCACCCGCGGGCAGTAGGCGGCCACCGTTTCGTCTCGCTCCGCTCGCTCAACGACCGGCTCCGGCCCGAAGGACTCCATGACGCAGTTTGGTAAACCCCTCACCCGCACCGAAACCCCCATCCCGGGGCTGGTCGTGTTCGACCTGCCCGTGCACGGCGATTCCCGGGGGTGGTTCAAGGAGAACTGGCAGCGGGAGAAGATGACCGCTGCGGGGCTACCGGATTTCGGGCCGGTGCAGAACAACGTCTCCTTCAACGACAAAGAAGGCACCACCCGCGGGATCCACGCCGAACCCTGGAACAAGTTCGTCTCCGTCGCCACCGGCCGCATCTTCGGCGCCTGGGTCGACCTGCGCCAAGGCCACACCTACGGTGCCGTGTTCACCACCGAACTCGACCCCTCGAAGGCGATCTTCGTTCCCCGCGGGGTCGGGAACTCGTACCAAACCCTCGAACCCGACACCGCGTACGCGTACCTCGTCAACGAGCACTGGTCCCCCACCGCCGAATACGCCTTCCTCAACCTCGCCGACGAAACCATCGCCATCGACTGGCCTATCCCGCTGGATGAGGCGGAGTTGTCCGAGAAGGATAAGAACCACCCTCGCCTGGCCGATGTCACCCCCATCCCGCCGAGAAAGACGCTCGTGCTCGGCGCCAACGGGCAAGTCGGGCGGGCACTCCGGGACCTCTGGGGCGATCGGCCCGATGTGGAGTTCGCCACCCGAGCCGACATCGACCTCGGTGACCCGACTTCGCTTGCACACGCACGACCGTGGACACAGTACGACACCATCGTCAATGCGGCGGCCTTCTCAGCCGTTGACAAGTCTGAGACCGTCGACGGTCGCCGCGCCGCGTGGACCGTCAATGTCACGGCCGTGGCCGAGCTCGCTCGAATCGCCACCGCGCTCGGCGCCACTCTCGTGCAGATCTCGAGCGACTACGTCTTCGACGGCACCAAAGAGGGCGAGTACGACGAAGACAGCCCGGTCGCGCCACTCGGCGTCTACGGCCAGACGAAGGCTGCCGGCGACGCCATGGTCGCCACGGTGCCCCGCCACTTCATCATCCGCACGAGCTGGGTCGTCGGCGATGGCAACAACTTCGTCCGCACCATGGCATCTCTGGCAGAGCGCGGTGTGAACCCCGCCGTGGTCGACGACCAGCGCGGCCGGCTCACCTTCGCCTCAACGCTCGCGGCCGCCATCCAACACCTCCTGACCGTGCAACCCGAATACGGCATCTACAACGTCACCAACGCCGGCGAGCCGATGACCTGGTACGAGATCGCCCGCCGTGTCTTCGAGATCACCGGCCACGACCCCGACCGCGTCACCCCGACCACAACGAGCGAGTACTACGCCAAAGCCACCACGCCCGTGGCGCCACGACCCGCGAACAGCACGCTCGACATCGCTCGTCTCGTCGCGACGTGTTTCACCCCGGAGGAGGCCGCGGTTGCGCTCAGGAACTACCTGCGAGCTGGCGACGCGGTGAATGTCAGCGTGTAGTCGAAACTCCTCGGCAGGAGGCGCTGGGCCGGCAGCGCACCGGGGCCGCACGAACCCGAGCCGAGACCGGTCTGCCCCGCGTCGAGGTTCAGCCACACACGGTCCGATGCACGAAGTTCGTTGGGGTGCGTTGCGGCGTCGAGGTTCTCGGTTGTCCATCGACGCACGGTGAAGTCGACATGCGGATCGCTTGTGATCGTGAGCACCGACTCCGGAGACGCGACGCGCAGCCACCGGGCGTGCCGGCGATTGCCATTCTCCTGCGGCATCAGGTACGGCGTCTGCATCTCGTCCACCGTGCGGCGCCAGCGACCGAGCCGCGCGGCGCGCGAGCTGTCGACATACGACTCCTCCGGGCCGGGGCCGTACCACTCCACGTCGCCGAATGCGTCTGGCAGGCTCATCCGCAGACCGAACCGCGGCAACGGCACATCCCAGTCACCCAGCGGCTGCGCCTGAACCCGTAGCCTCACCGCCGCTTCCTCGGCTGACCAGGTGAGCCGTGTGTCGAAGGCCAGGTCGCTGCCATCGAATCCGAGCCGTCCCGGCACCACCACGGCATAATCGGCCACCTCGATCGCTCCCACGCGGTAGCGCGGCAGATCGAGACCTATCTCTCGCCAGCGGGCTTCGTGAGGCTCCCAGGAGAAGTCGCGATCGTTGTCGATCACGGCACGCCAGGTGTCGAACCGCGGTGCACCGACCTCGATGCCGGCCAGTGACCGCAGCCGACCGTCGGTGCCATCCAGGATCGCGGAGCCGACGGTGATCTGCTCGCCGTGCGGCACGGGGCTGATCAGATGGGCGACCGGCTGTGCGCGCTCGGTGACCACAGACTGACCCCACGCCACCTCATGTCCCGCGGGCGCCCAGGTGGTCGGTTCGCGGAGCACCGCCCGCACCGTCACCACGCGCTCCGTGGCCGGATCGTGGTCCGGCACATCCAGCGCCAACGGCAGGCGCACCGTCTCGCCGGCAGGCGTGTGCGGGAGGGCGAGATCGCCGGCTGCCACCTCAACGCCGTCGTCGGCGACCGACCACCGAAACGCCAGGTGCGACAGATCGGTGGCGTCGTAGTGATTCCGCACCACGACCTCGCCCGACGAGACGGTGATGCGCACCGGCTCGAACACCTTCTTCAGCTCGTGCAGGCCCGGGCTCGGCGTGCCGTCCGGGAACACGATTCCGTCGGCGATGAAGTTGCCGTCGTGCCGGACTTCACCGAAGTCTCCGCCATAGGCGAAGAACGTCTCACCGTCGGCTGTTGCCTGCCGTAGACCGTGGTCGAACCACTCCCACGTGAAGCCACCCGCGATCCGCGGGTACCGTTCGAAGATTTCCTGGTACTCCGCGAGGCCACCGGGGCCGTTGCCCATCGAGTGCACGTATTCGCACAACAGAAACGGCATGGCCCGGCGCCGCGCATCGAGGTCCGCATCCGGAAACGGGGGCTCCTGACGCTGGCCGATCAGCTCGAGATCGCGATGGGTGGTGTACATGCGGCTGTAGACGTCGACGTACTCGCACGACCAGTCGCGCTCGTAGTGCAGCAGCCGCGACGGGTCGCGTTCCTTCGCCCATCGCGCCATCGCCCCGAGATTCTCACCGGTTCCGCACTCGTTGCCCAGCGACCACATCACCACGCTCGGGTGGTTCTTGTCTCGTTCCACGAGCCGCTGCATGCGGTCGACCAGCGCATCCCGCCACCGCACGTCTTCGGCAGGGTTGCCGGCCAGCTTGTGGAACCAGTCCACCGGAAAGAATCCATGCGTTTCGAAGTCGCACTCGTCGATGACCCAGAGGCCCAACTCGTCGCACAGCTGCAGGAACGCCGCCTGAGGCGGGTAGTGGCTCGTGCGCACGGCGTTGATGTTGTGGCGCTTCATCATCTCGACGTCGTGCCGCATCCGCTCCAACGAGACGGAGCGACCGGTGTCGGGATCGAAGTCGTGTCTGTTCGTCCCGCGGAACAGCAACGGTCGACCGTTCGCGATCAGCACGCCGTCGACGACCTCCACCCGACGGAAGCCGATCCGCAGCCGCACGCGCTCCCCCTCGGTCACGAGCTCGCCGTCGTACAGCCGCGGTTCGTCGGCCGACCACGGCTGCACCGGAATCCGCACCTCGTCACCCGATGCGATGTCGAGGTCGAGTTCGGGGATGATCACTCGCGCGGGAGTCGAGGACTCCACACGAAGCACCCCCTCGCCGCGGAGGTGGTCGTAGTCGGCGTGCACGAAGTGATCGTGAATCGCCGCAGCGGGTCGCCCGAGGAGGGTCACGCTGCGGAAGATGCCCGACAGCCACCACATGTCCTGATCCTCGAGGTAGCTGCCCGACGACCATTGGTGAACCCGCACCGCCAGCACGTTCTCCGCATCCCGCCGCAGCAGATCGGTGACGTCGAACTCGCTGCGCAGCCGGCTGCCCGAGATCACCCCCACCTCGATCCCGTTCAGCCAGATCTTGGCGAGCGAGTCGACGCCGTCGAAACGCAGCAGCACGCGCTCGACCTGCCAGTCCGCCGGCACGCGGAATGTGCGCCGGTAATCCCCCGTCGGGTTCTCGTGCGGCACATACGGCGGATCGACCGGGAACGGGTAGCGGCGATTGGTGTAGGCCGGAGCTCCATGTCCGTGCAGCTGCCAGTGCGCGGGCACGGGGATGCTGCCCCAGGACTCACCCGGGGGTGCGACGTCACCGATGAAGTCGACGGCCGCATCCGCCGTGTCGCTCAGCCGGAACCCCCACGTGCCGTCGAGCGAGAGCTCAGGCGCATCCGAGACCGCGTCGGCGCGCGGCGGGATGGCGCCGCGCAGCGGGAACAGCTCCTCGAAGTACCGGAACGGACGATCCATCGCCACCGGGGCATGGACGAGCCCACGGCTGCGGTCATCGGCAGCCAGGTCGGCCGCGACGCGATCGTTCATCGCGCTGAGACGGTTCATTCCTTGACACCTCCGGTCGTGAGACCCGACTGCCAGTACTTCTGCAGGTAGAGGAAGACGACCACCAGCGGCACGATCGACACCAGTGATCCCGTGATCACGGTGGAGAACTGCGCCGACGCACCGCCGCCCGCCTCACTCGCGGCCTGCAGCTGCGCGAGCCCGAGTGTGAGCGGGAACAGCGTCGGGTCGGAAAGCATGATGAGCGGAAGGAAGTAGTTGTTCCACGTCGCCACGAGGGCGAACAGCAGCACCGTGACGAGACCGGGAACCATGATGCGCAGGGCGATCTGCCAGAAGATGCGGAATTCGCCGGCCCCGTCGATGCGGGCGGCTTCGAGCAGCGTGTCGGGGATCGACTCCTCGGCGTAGATGCGCATCAAGTAGACCCCGAACGGGCTCACCAGTGAGGGCAGGATGATGGCCCACACGGTGTTGGTGAGCCCTGCTCCGGCGAAGAGCAGATACGTCGGGATCGCGAGGGCGGTCATCGGCACCATGATCGCGCCGAGGACGACCGCGAAGAGGAACTTCTTCGCGGGGAAGTCGTACTTGGCGAAGGCGTAGCCGGCAGCCGCCGACAGCAACGCCGCGCCGACGCCGCTGACCACCGCGTACAGCACGGTGTTCCAGATCCACACGCCGAACACACCGTCACGCAAGGTGAACAGCTGCACGAGGTTGTCAATGAAGTGGTTCTCGTCGGCGAACCACAGACCGAAGCTGGTGAACAGGCCGGTGTTGTCCTTGGTCGACGCGATGATCAGCCAGAACAGCGGAATGAGGAAGTACCCCGCGCACAACCACATCACGACGGTTAGCACCGTGCTGCGCCCCTCGCCGGGAGGCATCCCGGTGCCACGGCGGCGGGCGGACCGCGGGGCGTCGGCGGTGGTGACCGCCCGAGTCATGGTCGTGGTCATCGCCGGGCTCCCTTCTCACGACGCGCGGTGGACAGCTGGAACACGTAGGAGACGATCATGATGATGAATCCCAGCAGGAAGGCGATGGCCGCGGCGTAGTTGATGTCCTGGTTGGTGAACGCCAGGTTGTAGGCATAGAGGTTCGGGGAGAACGACGACCCGATCGCGTTCGGGGCGATCTCGTACAGCAGCTTCGGCTCGCTGAACAGCTGGAACGACCCGATCACCGAGAAGATGCCGGTGAGCACCAGCGCCGAGCGGATCGAAGGGATCTTGATGCTCCACGCGATGCGGAACTGGCCGGCCCCATCGATACGAGCCGCCTCGTACTGCTCCGCGGGGATTGCCCGCAGCGCGGCGTACATGATGACCATGTTGTAGCCGACGAACTGCCACGTGACGATGTTCATGATCGAGCCGAGGATGTTGTCGGGCGACAGGAACTGCGGCGACCCGAGCCCCAAGGCCCGCATCACCTGCGCGATCGGTCCGAAATTGTCGCCGTACAGGTATCCCCACATGAGGGTGGCGACCACGCCGGGCACGGCGTAGGGGATGAAGATCGCCAGGCGCGCGAACTTGCCGCCCCGAACCCGAGCGCTGTCCAGGGCGAGGGCGAAAAACAACGCGAGACCGAGCATGATCGGCACCTGGATGACCAGGAACAGCGCCATGCGGCCGAGTCCGCCGAGGAATCGCGGATCCGTCATCGCTCGCGCGTAGTTCTCGAGGCCGACGAACGCGTCGCCCCCGATCAGCTGCACGCGGAACAAGCTCAGGTAGCCGGCATACAGCAGCGGTACGAGCAGCATCGTCACGAACAGCAGCAGGAACGGAGCGATGAACAGGTACGCCCAGACGTTCCGCCGCTGTCGGTCGGTGAGACCCCGCCGCGATGCGATTGCCAGACCGGTCATCGGTCTCTCCTCTCGGTGGATGGGGGCGGCATGCGCCGCCCCCATCGGTCTCAGTCCGTGACGACCGTGAAGCCCTGCGACTCGCCGTACTCGACGAGTTCGTCCTCCCAGGCCTGCAGAGCGCTGACCAGATCGCCCTTCTCGGTGATCGCCGCGCCGAGGGTCTCTTTGAAGCTGGCGCTGGCGAAGTCGTTGTAGGGAAGCCACTGCCACGACGGGTCGACGGTCGCCGAGATGTCGGCGAAGAGAGCGTTGACCTCCTGGCCGCCGTAGAACTCCAGCTCCTGATCACGGAACTCCGGCATCTCCTGCACCTCGACCGAGGCCGGGAAGAGGAACTGTTCGGTGGCGAGCATGACCGTCGACTCCGGGTCGGCGTTGAGGAACTTCACGAACTCCGCCGAGGCGATCGCCGCATCCGAATCCGTGGTGACGGCCATCGCCGATCCGCCCTGGTTGCCCGATGCCGGCGCCGAGGCATCCCACTGCGGCATCTCGGTGGCCCGCCACAGTCCGCTGGTGTTCGCCGCCGTACCCTGCAGGAACACCGGACCCCACGCGGCCGCCAGCCAGCTGGCATACGTGCCGTTGGACATGCTCTGGTACCAGTTGTCGTCGAGCTGGGGTGCAGTGTCGACCAGGTCGCGCTCGATGAGGCCGCCCCAGAAGTCGATGACCTGCATGACCTCGTCGCTGTCGAGGTCGATCGTGACGGTCTCGTCACCGTCGAAGGCGAACGGCTGCGCGCCGGCCTGCCAGAAGAGGGCGAGGATGGGCGAGAAGCTGTTGCCCGGCAGATCGGTGATGTAGGACCCGGTCTGCTCCTTGATCGCCATCGCGGCCTGCTCGTACTCGTCCCACGTCGTGGGCACCTCGACTCCGGCCTCGTCGAAGATGTCGGTGCGGTAGAGCTGCCCGGTGGGCCCGGCGTCCTGCGGCAGACCCCAGACGGCGTCGTCGTAGGCGACCTGGCCCCACGTGCTCGGCACGTACTCGTCTTCCAGGTCAGCCGCGCCGTAGGGGGTGAGATCCAGCACGCTGTCGGTGATGGTGAAGGACGGCAGGAACGAGTACTCGATCTGCACCACATCGGGCACCTCGCCCGACTGCACCGCCGCGCGCAGCTTCTGGTACTGCGCCGTCGCGCCGCCCTGGTTCGACAGCTGAACGGTGATGTCGGGATACTTCTCCTCGAACAGGTCGATCTCGTTCTGGATGTCGGGCACCCACGACCAGAAGTCGATCGTCGTCGGGGTGCTCATCGCCTCGTCGATCTGCTCCTGTGTGATCTCGTCCTGGTTCGCGGACGGAGACCCGCCGGGCGTGGAGCATCCCGCGAGCACGACTGCGGCAGTACCGGCCAGCGCGGCTGCTTTGATCACTCGGCCTCTTCGCACAGCGTTCATTGACTTCCTCTCTCAGAGTTTGTGGATCGACTTCGATCCGGAGCCCGGTCGCCCCGAGAAGGGGAGACGGAGCTCGGAGAGGGCTGCCGCCGACGACCGCTATGGCGTGAATTTACGTTATCACGCACATCGGTCTAAACGTAATCTTTTTATCAATGCCAGCTTGAAATCGGATCCCCTTGATCAGAGATCGTGTCGATCTCATCGATCGTCTGCAGGAGGATCGATCGCATCAGATCGTGCGCGGCGTCACCGTCTCGTCGCTGGATGGCGCCCGCGACATCTACGTGCCGTTGCAGCGCCACGACGTCGGGCTCCGATGGCACGAGGCCGTGCTCGGTGCGGCTCACGAGAATCTGCGCGATGAGGGAGTCCAGCCGCGCGAACATCGCGTTGCGCGAGAGCAGCAGCACGCGAGCATGAAATTGCACATCAAGCGCCAGGAATGCCTCGCCGTCACCCTCCTCGCCCGCAGCCCACAGCTTTCCCGCCAGAGCGATGAGATCGCTGATCTCCGCCGACGTCGCGCGCTGGGCGGCCAGTCGAGCCGCTTCGGGCTCGACTGCGGCACGCAGTTCGACGAGGGCAGCCAGCTGCGCAGCACGGTCGGGCGAGGCAAGACGCCAGCGGATGATCTGCGGGTCGTAGAGATTCCACTCCGTGTCCGGCAGCACGACCACCCCGACGCGCCGGCGCGAGACCGCCAGCCCCATCGACTGCAGCACGCGAACGGTCTCGCGCGCCACGGAACGTGAGATGCCGTAGGTCGACTCGACGTCATCGAGCGTCAGGACGGATCCGGCGGGAAGCTCTCCCGCACAGATCGCAGCGCCGAGTTCATCCAGAACCTTCGAGTGCAGGCCGGCGAGGGAAGAGAGGCCTTCCGTGGGATGCGAGGCAGTCATGAAAGCTGAGGTTATCAGCCTGGCCAGCCGTTGAGATCATACGAATGGACGCCTCGGCGGTGTCAATGCTCAGCCGACGAGCAGCGGCGCACCCGGTCGGTCATACGCCATCGACGGCGCCTGGGTGGCGAGCTTACCGCCGCTCACGTCGACGAGAGTGCCGGTGATGTACGAAGCGAGATCGCTCGCGAGGAAGCACAGCAGGTGAGCGACATCCTCCGCCGTCCCCCAGCGCCGGAGGCTCAGCGTACTGAGCCGCTCAGCCTGAGCCTCGGCCGACATCTCGGCGAAGCCGTTCATGTCGGTGGGGATCATCCCGGGCGCATACGAGTTGACGGTGATGCCCCACGGTCCGAGCT
The DNA here is from genome assembly GCF_042846595.1 of Microbacterium sp. MTN4-26. NCBI lineage: Bacteria > Bacillati > Actinomycetota > Actinomycetes > Micrococcales > Microbacteriaceae > Microbacterium > Microbacterium sp. MTN4-26. Next base: position 39,843 of record NZ_BTGO01000021.1, on the reverse strand, counting down.
CGCTGGCGAGCGTGCGGGAGAACTGCACGACCGCCGCTTTCGAGGCCCCGTATGCGGCTGCCCCGACGCTCGGCACGATCGCGGCGAACGAGGCGGCGTTGATGATGCGACCCGACGACTGCCCCTTCATGTGCGGGATGACAGCGCGGCACGTGTTGAAGGTGCCGCGTGTATTCACCTCGAACGCGCGGTCCCACAGCGCCGGATCAATGGCATCGACGTCGCCTTCGGCATTGATGCCGGCGTTGTTCACCAGCACATCCACCCGCCCGTGCCGAATGATGATGTCCTCGACGGCCTCCGTCACCGCATCCAGCTGCGTGACGTCGACAGACCGCCAGTGGATCTGGTCGCCCCCGTCGTCGGGAACGGACAGGTCGAGCCCGATCGTCACGGCTCCCTCGCTCGCGAACGTCTCGGCGATGACGCGGCCGATACCCCGCGCGGCTCCGGTGACGACGACCACTCTGCCGTCGAGTGCGATCTGCATCGATACCCCTTTTCGTCGGAGTAAACATACCTTATGTAGTGTTTGAGATGAAACGTAATCTTTTTAAAGGAGGAACGATGGCGGAGCAGATCACCCGCGTCGCGTGGATCACCGGGGCAGGTAGCGGGATGGGGCGCGCGAGCGCGCGGCGACTCGCGCGATCGGGCTTCGCGGTGGCCCTGTCGGGCCGGCGCGAGGACGCGCTGGACGAGGTCGCGCGCGAGATCAGGAGCGAGGGCGGGACCGCCGTCGTCGCTCCGCTCGACGTCACCGACACCGCTTCGATCGCCGCGTGCCACGACCGCATCCTGGCTGAGCTCGGCACGGTGACCGACCTCGTGCTCTCGGCAGGCCTCAACGACCCGCAACGCTCCTGGCGAGACCAGTCACTGGAGAGCGTCAACGCCATCGTCGCCACGAATCTCCTCGGCCCCGTGGGCGCGGTGCAGGCCGTGCTGCCCGGCATGCGGGAGCGAGGCGAAGGCACGATCGTCTTCATCTCCTCTTACTCCGGGTGGCGGTTCTCCCCCGACGCGGGCGTCGCCTACAGCGCGAGCAAGACGGCCCTGTCCTCGCTGAGCGAAACCCTCAATGCACAGGAGAACGTGCACGGCGTGCGCGCCTGCAACCTCTGCCCGGGCGACGTCGACAGCGACTTCCTGTCGATGCGTCCGTCAGTGCCCGATGCCGTCGCACGCCAGTCGATGCTCAGCCCCGACGACGTCGCCGCCTCCGTCGCCTTCGTCATTGAAAGCCCCGCCACGGTGTGCGTGAACGAGTTGGTGGTGACGCCCGTCAAGAAGCGTGGGTGAGCCCGGCTGACGACTTCGGCTTTTTTTGCCTTGACGACTGTCGAATCTTTGTACTATACTCAGGGCTAACGACAAAGTGCCCATTGTCGCTCCTTCGCTGGACGAGCATGACGTCTCGTCCACCCGCAGACGAGTTTGGGCACCGACATGTTTTCTCCCGGCGACGAGTCATCCGAGGCCGCGCAGCGCACCGCGGCGTTCGTGCACCGTCTGACCGAGGCCAAGGCCGAAGAGGCTGCCGCGGCCGCGAAGACATCCGCGATCCTGGCGGAGGCTTACGCGTTCACCCTCGAGCAGACGGAACGCCTGCGCTCGGCATCGGCCAGAGAGCGCGAAATGCCTCTGCGCGCAATGGCCGCGGAACTCGCAGTCGCCTCGAGAATGAACGACCGCACGATGCAGACGCATCTGTTCGAAGCCCACCGCACGGTGACCCAGTTCCATGAGACGTGGGAGTCGTGGCAGGCGGGCCGGGTGTCCCGGGCGCATGTGAAGGTGATCGTCGACACGGGTGCTGAGCTTGCCGATCCGGGGGCCCGGGAATCGTACGAACGGGATGTGCTCGACTATGCCGAGACCACCTCCCCCGCCCGAGTCCGGTCGTATGCGGAGCAGGTCGCGGAGAACCTCAACCCGAAGAGCATGCAGGAACGACACGACGACGCAGTGCTGGACCGACGCGTGTGGGTCGACGACCTGCGAGATGGGATGTCGATGCTCGGGGTGATCGGACCGTCCGTGGAGGTCCACGGGGTCTACGACCGGCTCACCCGGCAGGGCAAAGCGATCACAGCCGCCGACCGGAAGGCACGACGCGACGCCGCAGAGAGAGCGTCCGGCGAGCACGCGTCCGGGGACGGTGCACCATCCGGGGCGGCCGGTGCGGACGTGGGGACGGACGGTGCCGACACAGGGGCGAGCTTCGGGCTCGATACCCGTGCCAACGGGGCGGAGGCCACCGGGGATGCGACCACCGACGCGGGTGTGTGGTTCGACGAGCGGACGCTGAACCAGATCCGCACCGACCTGCTCCTGGACATGATGCTCACCGCCTCCCCCTCCGTCGACCCGACCGGCGGTGCGGGTGGGTTGGGTGCGATCCGCGCACACGTGCAAGTCACCGTCCCGGCCACCACACTCGCCGGAACCACCGCCGGTGGGGCGGAACTGAACGGGAAATGCGCCGTGGACCCCGAAACGGCGAAGATCCTCGCCGGCAACGCCCCCGGCTTCGACCGGGTCTTCCTCGACCCCATCACCGGTACCGTCCTCGCCGTCGACCGACGCTTCGCCACACCGGCGCAGAAACGGTACCTGGTGGCCCGGGATATCCGGTGCCGGTTCCCCGGATGCCGCAGACCCGCGATCGACTGCGACATCGATCACCGTGAAGACTGGGCCCTCGGCGGCAAGACCGACATCGACAACCTCGGCGCGTTCTGCGAAAGCCACCACACCCTGAAACAAGCCGCCGGGTGGACCGTGACACAACTCCCCGGCGGCAGGCTGCACTTCACCGCACCCTCCGGGCTGGAATACACCGACAACCCACCACCACGGGTCATGTTCACCCCCGACCTCGACAGCGGGCCAGGCGACACGGACCCACCCGAGTCAGAAGCATCCACGCCGCCGTTCTAGGGCGATACGTCCGACCTCGTCGGCCTCCGACGAGGCAAGCGCAGCAGTAACGCAATCGCGCGACCGGTGGCCCGCGAGGGGTGCCTGAGTTGGTGCTCATGCCCGCGGCCGCCGACAAACATGGGCCTGCGAGCCCCCCGGACGTTCGCTGCACTTCAGACGACTGCCTACTGCCTCCTTAATTCGTTGGAAACGCGACGGTAACCCGGCGGGGTCGCGTGACCGATAACGTTCCAGAGTTGGGCAGCGGAGTTCGGTGCATTCATTGGGGGAGCATCGGGCAGTGATGTTGTCCGCGTCATACGAGGTTGGGGACTCATGAAGACGAAACAACGGCGTCTGCTGTCGGCTGGGATCGCGGGAGCGCTGGTGATCGGCGGGATCAGCACCTGGTCCATCACAGCGGCCAACGCAGACAGCCTCTCCGGCTCGGTGTCGGTGGTGCTGGACTTCACGGACAGGGACACGCCCACCGCGACGATCGTCTCGCAGAACCTCTCGGCCGTCACGGCCTGGGGAGTGGCCGAACTTTCGTACGGCAGCACCGTGAAGCGGTGGGGTCCCACGAAGTACGACGCGGGCGAGAGTCGCACCTACTACCACGAGATTCCCGGGTGCACGTGCGAACTCGCGGCCAGCGCGACGGCCATCGCCTGGGGCTTCCACGAAGACGGCGACCGAGAGCCCGACTGGACAACCGGCGAGATGACCACCGCGGATCCGCGCGTCACCGTCATCGGATGCGACGGCCCAACGCCGACGCCCACCCCGACGCCGACCATTACGCCGACACCCACGCCGACGCCGACGGTCACCCCGTCACCGACGCCGACGGTGACCCCGTCGCCGACGCCCACCGTCACGCCCTCCCCGTCGCCGACGGGATCGCCGACGGACACACCGACACCCGACCCGACAGCGACTCCGGCGGCAGCCACCGGGCAGCTCCCGGCGACGGGCGGCGTGATCGGATGGACCCTCGGGCTCGGAGCGCTCGGTGCCGCGGCTGTCGGCACGGGAGTGTGGCTGCGTCGTCACCGACGGGTCTGAGGCGCGGTAACGATCGCGCTTTACGCAGCAATCACACAACGAACGTCGAGGAATCGCCGGTGTGGGCCGTCTGGCATCGACCGACGGCCCACCTGCTGGCTAGCCTCGAAGGTGCGGGCGCTCTGAGCCGCCACGCTGGAACGTTCACCAATCTGGGGGGATCATGAACGCTCGCCGACGCACGCTGTATGCGCCGCGGCAGTCTCGACCGCTGACGCCGTGGTGGCGCTATGAGGTCGGCGGACTGCCGGTGTGGGCGATGATCGTGATCGTGCCGGTCGTGGCCGCGCTTGTCGGCTACACCGTCCTGAACATTCCGAGCTGACGGCAACGTCGCCCCGCCAAGCCGTGGCTCCGTCCCAACACGGTGCCCACGCGCGAGACCCCCGGATTCCTCCGGGGGTCTCGTGTTCTCGTCAGAGGGCCGCCCAGATGGTGGCAAGCCTCGCCGCATCGGGCATCGGACAGTTCGCGTCGTACCAGCTCTGCGGCAGCGGCTCGTCCGCGGCCGCATACGTGTCGTCGACCGTGAACTCGCCCGAAGCGGGCGTGGGCGGGTTGTGCGAGACCACCGTGTTCGATGCGCTCGCGAAGTTCCATCCGCGAATCGACCCGGCGATGAAGCTGTCCGACGCCGTCGCATTGGTGACCGGATCCGTCGTCTTTCCCCACAGCGTGTTCTGCGCCGTCATCACATGTCGCCCGGCACCGATCGGGTAGCGCCCGGTGCCCCGCAGCCCGCCGATGAAAGCGGAATGCGCGAGGCTCACTCCGCTCGTGTGCTCCATCATGAGCACCTGCGAACTGGATGGAAAGAAGACACTGTCCTCGAAACGAAGGTTGCGGATCCCGCCGCTCCCGCTCGACCGGCTCGCCTGGACCGTGTCGCAGTGCGAGCTCGATCCCGCCGCCTTGTAGGCCGGCGCGACGTAGCAGCCGAGCAGCGAGACACCGTCGATCGAGTAGTTGTTGGCGATGCGGAACGCCATGCGATCCGTGTCGTCATCGACCTGATTCGGCAGCACGCACTCGACGAACTCAACCCCGCTCGTATTGGCGTTGTTGGCGGTGATGTTCAGCTGACCGACCGTCGACCATGCCAGCGCGAAGTCCTGAGCGTCTCGCACGAGCACCGCTTGACCGCTGAAGTCGAAGCCCACGACCGAGATCCCCGAAACGTTCACGAACGCGTAGCCGCGGCTGGACGCTTGAGCGATCGTGCCACTCGCGGTGACCGTGCCCCAGCCATCGCGCGGCACGACCAGCACGCGCCACGTTCGACCGCCCGCGTTGATGCTCTGCAGCACGCCGTAGTCGGTGGAACCCGCCCCGTAACCGACGTCGAAGACACCCGGCTTGACCGCGATCTTGATCTTGCCCTGCGGCTGCTGCTGGATGGCATCGGCGATCGCATTCTGGATCGTCCACCAGTTCGGCTCCACCTCCACCACGAGGTCGAAGGCGTCGCCCGGCTCGGGCGTGCGTGCCGGCCAGTGCGACCCGGCCGGGCCGTAGGCGCCGGACGCCGAAGCGGGTGGCTCCGGCACCGGCGTCGGCACAGGGTCTGTCGGCACCTCGCACGAGGGATCGATCGTCGCCGCGCTCGCGCGACCCGGCATCACCGCCTGCGCGACCCCGAAGGCCGGAACCGCGAGAAGTGCGGCACGAAAGACGTCGCGCCTACCCCAACCCGTCTTCTCTAAATGCTGCGCTGACTCCACGATCGCCCCAACCGTCGTCGAACACCATTGGGAAAAGAAGTACACCAGCGGGGCGGGTGTGACAAGAGTGAATATTCAGCAGCGTCAGGCGAGGGCGGACCAGACCGTCGAGAGCCGCGCCGCGTCGGGCAGCGGGCAGTTCGCGTCGTACCACTCCTGGGGGAGGAGATCCCCTTGCTCGCCGTACGTCGCGACGTCGACGGTGAACGCCCCCGTTGCAGGCGCGGGGGGCGTCTCATCGGTCGTGATCACGTCGGCGACGCTGTCGAACTGCCAGGACTCGCGGATGGAACCGAGAATCAGGCCCCCACTCACCGCCACTCCGGTCACCAGATCTCCCTGGGAGACCGGCTGCCCCCACAGGGTGTTCTCCCCTTCGATGAGATGAAGGCCGTCTGCGATGGGGTAGCGTCCGGTACCCCGAAGGCCCCCGATGAAGGCGCTGCGCACCAGCGACACGTTCTGCGTGTGCTCGGCCATGAACACCGCGGAGCTCGACGCGTAGAATACCGAATCCTCGATGCTGATATCGCTCACGTTGCCCGCACCGGATGACCGGCTGGTCTGAAGCGTGTCGCAGTGCGCCGAAGAGCCCGCGACCTTGTAGGCGGGCGCCACGTAGCAGCCGCGCATGCTCACGCCCGAGGCGGAGTAGTCGTTCGCCACACGCAGGGCCATCCGGTCGACGCCGTTGTCGGTGAGGTCGGGCAGCACGCACTCGACCATCTCGACGTCGGACAGCCCGTCGTGATCATTGGACGTGCCGTTCAATCGCCCGAAGGTGGACCACCCGATCGCGACGTCTCGGCAGTTTCGCACCACCACACCGGTCGTGCTGAAGTCGAACCCGATCAATGCGACGCCGGCGAGGTTGACGAAAGCGTAGCCGGCCCCGTCGGCAACCGTACCCACACTCGTCACCGAACCCCAGCCGTCGCGCGGGGTGACAAGAACGCGCCAGTCCCGTCCCGTCGAACCGACATCTCGCAGATCACCGGTTCTCGTCGATCCGGACCCGCCGCCTGCACTGAACGCGCCCGGTCGAACGAGGACCTTCACCTTGCTCGTCGCCCCGGCAGCGGCGATCGCCGCGGCGATCTCGCTCCACACCGGGTCTACCTCGACAACCGAGTCGAACGCGTCATGCACCCAGGGAGTGCGGGTGGGCCAGTGGGAGCCGTCGGGGCCGAAGAAGCCGCTGGGCGCGTTCAGCTGCGGCGCCGGTTCGAAGAGCTCCACGGTTGCGCCGCCGCCGCCGGCCTCCAGCGGAAGCGAGGCGGTGAGGGTTGCGGTGCGGTCGACGTCGCTGCCGAGCGCACTCGTGACGATGTACACGGTGAAGGAGGACAGCGCGTTGCCATCGCCCAGCACGATGACCGCGTCAGCGCCCGAGTATTCGATGCTTCCCGGCAGAGCCGGTTCGGTCAGCACGGTCTCGGCGGTCGGCGTGAACCCCGCTGCCGAGAAGATATAGGTGCCGGCCGGAAGAGCGCCACCCTCGACCGTCTCCACCCGCAACGCGGGGTACTCCCCGACGGTGTCCACCGAGGCGGTGGACGGTGTCACGGTGGGTGAGACCGTCATCGCCGGGACCACCGTCGTCGAGACGATGACCGGTGCCGCCCAGGCACCGGCTTTCAAGAGTGTGCGTCGGTCCATACCGATGCCTGACAGTTCCACGATCGCCCCAAATCGGTCGTCGGATGTAGGTGCTGCACGCGAAACCCTAGAGGAACACTGCGCCGGATCTCGGTACATTCTCCCGGTGAAACGCGGAATTCACATTGACAGCGCCGTCGGCGCCTGATCAGACGCTCGTCGTCACCACGTATGCTGGAGGCCGTGCCTGCTCCATCCCGTTCCCCTCGCGCCCCGCGTGGACGGGCGGCACAGCCGGCAAGGCGTTGTACCGTCGCTCTCATCCATCCGGCACGGAGGCCGTGATGCGAAAGGGAACCGTGATCGCCGTACTGCTGACTCTCGCCGTGCTCGCCGCCGTCGCCACGGGCATCGTGCGACGACTCGACATCGACGCGCTCCGCGAGCGCGAGCTCGACGACTGGGCCGAGACCGCATCCCGCTGAGTCACGTTCGGCACGCTAGAGTGCCGGAAAACACGAATGGGGACTCGTGGAACTCCGTGACTACCTGCGCATTCTGCGCGCGCACTGGATGGGCGTCGCGCTGCTGACGATCCTCGGACTCGCCGTCGCGCTCGGGTGGAGCCTCCTTCAGCCGCGCATGTACACCGCGAGCACCAGCGGGTACGTCACCGCACAGGAGTACGCACAGAGTTCCGGCGGTGGATCGCCGCTCGTCGGCGACCAGCTCGCCCGCAGCAAGGTCACCTCATACCTCGACATGGGCACATGGCGGGTCGTCGCGGAGTATGCGATCGACGAGCTCGGGCTGGAGACGGCCCCGGAATCGCTCGTGCACCGCGTCGACGTCTCGAACCCGCTCGACACCGTCGTCATCCACGTCGACGCCACGGCCTCGTCCCCCGAGGCGGCCCGCGATCTCGCCGAGGCCTGGATCCGCGGAATGACCGCCGCGATCGACCAGATCGAGGGCGACGGCACCCCCGGATCCGCCGCCGTCACCCTCATCCCCGGCGACTCCGCCGTGCTCCCCACCTCGCCATCGTCGCCGAACATCGAACTCAACGTCGCCCTCGGCGGACTCATCGGCCTCGCCCTCGGCATCGGGTATGCAGTGCTGCGCAGCGTGCTCGACCGCCGCGTGCGATCGGCCGACGACATCGAGCGCGAAACCGGCGCATCCGTGGTGGGCACCCTCCCCCTCGAGCGCGACCTCGACAATCACCGCGAGGTGCTCTCGTTCGCCACACCCGACGCCCGCGCACCCCGCACGGCGCTCACCGAGGCGATGCGCGAACTGCGCACCAACCTGCGCTTCATGGACGTCGACAACCCACCGCGCTCGATCGTGGTGACCAGTCCCCTCCCCGGTGACGGCAAGTCGACGACCGCCGCCAACCTCGCCATGAGCCTCGCCGCCGCCGGCGAGCGCGTCGCCTTCGTCGACGCCGACCTGCGACGCCCCGTCGTCGCGAGTCTGTTCGGCCTGCCCGAGGGCGCCGGCCTCACCGACGTGCTCTCCGGCCGGGCACGCGTGCAGGATGTCGCCCACACCGTCGGCGCCGATCGCAACCTGCTCGTGCTGCCGGCCGGGCGCATCCCGCCGAACCCGAGCGAGGTTCTCGGCTCCCAGCGCATGCGGGAGCTCGTCGAGATGCTCACCACGCACGGGCTGGTCATCATCGACACCCCACCGACCCTTCTCGTCAGTGACGCCGCCGTGCTGAGCGCGTCGACCGACGGCGCCCTCGTGGTCGTGTCGGCTGGACGCAGCACGTTCGAGATGCTGGAGAAGTCCCTCGAGAACATCTCGCGCGTCAACGGCCGGGTGCTCGGCGTCGTGCTCAACAAGATGCCGCGGCGGCGCGGCGCGCAGGACTACTACGGCTACGCCCCGGCGACCGGCACCGAGCCCGAAAACGCGTCAGCAGCTCCCCACGGCTGGACGGTCGTCAGTGGGGTGGGTGGCGCCGCACCGCGCTCGAATCGCCGCCCCGGCGTGTAAACGTCATGTGACGGACGGCGGCGCCCCGTCCACCCGGGGGTACTGTCGGCCCTGTGCAGCCGACGTCTCTCCGCCGCCGGTCGCGGCGATTCCCCGCCACCGCTGTCCGCGGGGCGATCGTCGTGGGGGCGGTGATGAGCGTGATGACTCTGGCCGGGTGCGCGGACACCCCGCCACCCGAGCCCACGCCGACGCTGAGCAGCGCACCGACGACGCCGCCCGTCGACACGAGCAGTGTGCGGACGCTCATCGACAGCGAGCGCTCGACACCCGACCTCGTCGTGGGTGAACCGGCTGAGACCGTCGGCGGGGAGAGCGCGGTGCAGGTGTCATACGACAGTGGCGGCGCGAACGTCACCGGCGTGCTCCGCATCCCCGACGCGGACGGACCGGTTCCGATCGTCGTCGTGGTGCACGGCAGCGTCGACCCGGAGGACTACGAGACCGGGCGCGATCTCGTCCCGGAACAGCGAGCGCTGCTCGACGCCGGATTCGCCGTCTTCGCCACCGACATGCGCGGCTATGCCGGATCCGATTCGGCCGACACCGCGGCGAACCTCACCATCGATCCAGGCTTCGGCTGGTCGACGGTGCTCGACTGGGGCATGGCGCTCGATGTCGTGAACGCGCTCGAGATCGCCCGAAGCGGGCAGATCGACGGCGTGGATCCCGATGCCGTCGGTCTGCTGGGGCATTCCCTCGGCGGTCTTCTCGCTCTGGATGCGGCCGTGATCTCGCCGGGCGCGTCGGACCTGGTCATCGCGATGAGCGCACCGGCATCCGACCTCGGTGAGGCCCTGGGTCAGGTCGCCGAAGACGACCCCGACCTCGCGGACGAACTCGCCGCCGAGGGCATCGGCCTGCCGGACGAGGACCCGGAGTACTGGGCCGACATCTCACCGGCCACGTTCTTCGACCGAGCGACCGCGCCCTTGCTGCTGCTGCACGGATCGGCCGACGACGTCGCTCCCGCGACGTGGGCGCAACAGACCGCCGATGCGTGGACGGCCACGGGCGGCACCGCCGAGGTCGTGGTTCTCGACGGGGGCGACCACCACCTCGAGCCGCGCCGCAGCGAGGGAGACGACATCATCGTCGCTGCTTTCGACGCCGTGCTGCGCTGACTCTGCGGGGGCAGAAATCCGTCACATGTCCGTCATGAAACGATCACGTGACGAACAGGTTCCCCCTGCGCTCAGCGGTCTACAGTGAACGCAGCGATGCTGCTTGGGGAAGCATCGCTTTCTTGTGCCAGTGGGGAGGCGCATATGGATCGGCCGCGTGTTGCGGTGATCGTTCGGTACGGACTGAATCCGAACGCCTGGGAAGAGCGCCATCGACGTGGTGAGGTCGCGGACAGGACTCCGTACGGGTACCACCTCGCCGAGTCGGCCTTCGACCTGGAGTGGTCGACCGACCGCGTCGAAGGCTCCACCGCCCGCTGGTGGCGCATGACGGTCAAGCGCGTGCTCGGGTTCGACTTCATCCACGTGTGGCGCAACCGAGACGCCATCGCCCGCGCCGACGCGGTGTGGACGCATACGGAGCGGGAACACCTCGCCGTCGCGCTGCTCAAAATGCTGCGACCTCACCGATATCGCGCGGCGAGCATCGCGCAGTCGGTCTGGCTGTGGGACCTGTGGCCCGAGCTGTCCGGCATCCGCACCCGCTTCTTCCGCCACCTGCTTCGCCGGCACGCCGTCGAGATCGTGCTGAGCCGCATCAACCGCCACGACGCCCAGCACCTCGCGCCCGGTCGCACGGTGCTGCGCGTTCCCTTCGGCACCCACTTCGCCGATGCGGGCGAGCCGGGCGAACGTGCCGAGCCTCGCGTCGTGGTGGTCGGCAACGACCGGCACCGCGACTGGGACCTCATGGCCGGCGCCGCGCGCGCGATGCCCGGCGTCGCCGTCGATGTCATCTCACTGTCGGATGAGGTGCGCGCCCTCGACTGGGCACCCAACGTCACCGTTCGAAGCCTTCGGCAGGCCGACCTGCTCCGCACCCTGTATCGCTCGGCGACCGTGGTCGCCCTGCCGCTTCACGCGAACCGGCACGCCTCCGGCTGCACCGTCGCGATCGAAGCCCTGTCCGCAGGCGTGCCCGTGGTGGCCACGGATGCCGGCGGAATCGACGAGTACCTCGACGGCACCATGCACAGCGCGCTCGTCCCCCGCGGCGACCTCGACGCGTTCACCGCGGCAATCGCCTCGCTCGCGCGCGAGGGCGCCCGGGAGGACACCTCGCTCCCCCGCCGTCGCGGCCTCAGGGAGGTCGACTACATCGCGCGGCTGATCGCCATCACCCACGCCGTCCTCGCCGGGCGGCCCGTCGATCCGGCGGTCGAGGAGTTCGGCGCGATGAGCGGTGCAGACGACCCGGAGCCGGCACGTTGAGCGCCCTCGACTTGCTCCTGGCAGCGCAGCGCACCAGAGATCTCGTCTTCAGCAAGCTCGCCGCGGGCGGTTTCGCGAGCTTCGGACCCGCGTCGCGCATCCTGCTCCCCACCCGATTGTCGGGGGTGGCGAACGTGGCGGTGGGCGACCGGGTGCTCATCGGCGCCGGGTCGTGGCTCATCGTGCCCGAGCAGCGAGCGCCCGGACCGAACATCGTCATCGGAGACCGCGTGCGCATGAATCAGACCTCGATCTCGGGCGTGGAGCGCATCGACATCGAAGAGGGCGTCGCCATGGCGCGGGGCTGCTACATCTCCGACCACTCGCACGGCTTCGACGACCCCGACGCGTTCATCCGCGACCAGCCCCTCTCCCGCGTCGCCCCCGTGCGAATCAAGCGCGGCGCGTGGCTCGGGCAGAACTGCGTCGTCATGCCCGGCGTCACCATCGGCGCGGGCAGTGTCATCGGAGCCAACAGCGTCGTCACTCGAGACATCCCCGACCGCACCGTCGCCGCCGGAACTCCCGCACGAATCCTCAGGAGTCTGCCGTGACGCTCGCCGCATCCTCTCCCCTCCAGCCCGGCACGTCCCACCAGGCGCGCGACTTCGTCTTCACGTTCTCGTACGAGTCCTACGCCGACGCGCACAAGCGCGGCATGATGCGCCCGCCCGATCGCCTGGTGTCGACGCTCATCGACAGCCCCGAGGTGCGTCGCGTGCTCGTCGCCGACCCCTTCCGCTCGTGGATCACCAGCTGGGTGCGAGCGCTCGTCGACATCCGCCACCGGGCGCGCGAGACCGACAAGTTCCGCCACGTCAGCCCGATGCGCATCGCACGCGCCGACCCGGTGCGCGTCGACGACGTGGCCGAGGTGTACCGCGACTACGAGCGCATCGTGCGACGCGCGGCGGAGGCCGCCCAGCTCGAGCAGCCGGCGTTCGTGACGGCCAGCCCCCTCGTCGGCGGCTTCACCGGCCTCGACTGGACCGGCGGCGCGCTGTACTACGCCCGCGACGATTGGCTCAGCTCCCCCGCGAGGCGCCGCTACTGGCCGGCATACCGCGAGGCGTACCACCGCATCGCCGCCAGCGGTCGCGCGGTCGCCGCGGTCTCGCAGGAGATCATCGACCGCATCGAGCCGACGGGGCCGCACCGGGTCGTGCCCAACGGAATCGAGCCGCGGGAATGGCTCGGCCCGCAGCCGACGGCACCGGACTGGCTCAGCCGCATCCCCGGCCCCCGCGCGGCCTACCTCGGCACCCTCGACTCCCGCCTCGACATCGACGGGCTCGAGACCCTCGCCGTTGCCCGACCCGACCTGCACATCGTGCTCATCGGCCCGGTGCCCGACCCGTCGTACATCCGCTCACTGCGCGGCAGACCGAACATCCACATCCGCGGCGAAGTACGGCGTCAGGAGGTCGTCGCCGTGCTGCGCAATGTCGAACTGACGCTTCTCGCCCACCGTCGCACGCCGCTGACCGAGGCCATGAGCCCGCTCAAGGTGTACGAATACCTCGCCGCCGGCAGACCGGTGCTCGCCACCGACCTGCGCCCCGTCCGCGGCCTCGGAGACCGAGTGCTCCTGGCCGAATCCGTATCCGACTTCGTCGACCTGCTGGATCCCGCACTGGGAATCGGGCTCCAGGAAGAACCGGCGAGAGCGTCGTACATCGCAGCCAATGCGTGGACGGCGCGACATCGAGAAATCCTGTCGCTCCTGGGCGGCTGATCACAACCGCTCCGACCATGTCGGGGCACGAAACTCTGGGGGTTTCACAATGAGTACTGGGGACGTCTTGCTCGTCTGTTCCGGCGGCGGCCATCTGCGCCAACTCGCCGGATTCGCCGAACGCCTGGGCTACCTGCCCGAGAACCAGGTGTGGGTGACCTTCCGCAACGCGCTCAGCGAGTCACTGCTCGAGGGCCGCCGCGTCATCTATGCGCCGTTCACGGCCCCGCGCGACGGCAAGAACTTCGCCAAGCTCGTCGCGATGTCGGGGTCGGTCTTCCGCCATCACCACTTCGTCGAGGCGGTGAGCACCGGGTCGAGCCCTGCCGTCGCCTTCCTGCCGCAGGCGGCGATGCGGGGCATCCCCACCCACTACATCGAGAGCGCCGCGCGCGCCGACGGACCGTCGATGACGGGGAAGATCATCGCCAGGGTGCCGCGCATCAAGACCTATACGCAGTACCCGGCGTGGGCAGACCAGAAGTGGCAGTACCGCGGGTCGATCTTCGACGAGTACGAGCCGGGGCCGCGAGAGGTGACACCCCGCACACCGCGCAAGGCCGTCGTCTCCGTGGGAACGCAGGAAGGGTATCCCTTCACCGCGATGATCGAGGCGATCGTCCCGCTCGTGACCGACATGGACGAGGTGCTCTGGCAGACGGGCGACGCCGATGTTGCAGGACTCGACATCGACGCGCGGGTCGGCGTGCCGCACACGGAGTTGAAGGCCGCGATCCGAGACGCCGACGTCGTTCTCACGCACGCCGGCGTCGGGGCGGCGCTCACCGCCCTGGAGGCCGGCAAACATCCGATCCTCCTGCCGCGACGCGCCGAGCAGCACGAGCACATCGACGGGCACCAGATGCAGGTGGCGCGGGAGCTCGATCGTCGCGGGCTCGCCACCCTGCGGCTGCCGGACGCGCTGACCCGCGACGACATCATCGAGGCGGCGCAGCGCTCCGTCCGGGTGACGACTCCGCCCCCGTTCTCCCTGCTGCCCGCCGGCCGTGCACGCGTGAGCGGCTGAGGGGGCCGATGGATTCCGGGAACCTCGACCGACGCACCTTCCTGACCGGTGGCATGCTCCTCGCGGTCGGTGCCGCCGTGACCGCATGCGCGCCGTCGGATCCGCTCGTGGTGGTCACGCCCACGCCTCTGCCACCGTCGCCGACGCCCACCGGCAGCAGCCGGCCGGGGACGAGCGCGACCTTCGGGCCGAATGGCACGCACTATCCCGAAGAGCTGCCCTGGCTCGGTGACACCGCCGTGCACGAGCTCGAGGCGGAATGCGACTGGGTCGACATCGGCCGACAGCTGCAGCGACTCACCCCGCAGCGGGTTGCGGAGGGGGCCGTCATCCGTGTCGCACCCGGAAGCCTCCCGGGAGACGGTGCCACCTCATCCGCACGCCCCGCTCTCGGCGGATTCGGCGACCCGGAGTGGACCCGCAACGTGCTCATCTGCCCGAGAGACGGCTTCGGCTCGATCACGATCGCCGACGTCGGGATCCGCTTCGATCAGTGCTCGCGGCTGTCGCTGTTCGGCTTCGTCAGCGCGGGCAGCTTCGCCCTCACGCAGTGCACGAACATGCAGCTCGGCTGGAGCCGGTTCGCATCGGCCAACATCACCCGCGGCGGCGACGCGCTGGCCTTCTACGAGCTCGTGCTCGGATTCCGCCAGAACCCCGAAGACACCGTCGGCGTTCGACCGACCGAGTCGTTCCCCATGACGAACATCAGCCGCTACGGGTGCGTGTTCGGACCGTCGGTGAAACCCGCCGACAGCGACGCGCACTGCGACACCGTGCAGCTGGAGGGAACCGGCGACGGAGAGTTCGGCCCGTTCCTCAGCGTCGACTGCGTAGACTACGGCTCGTCGAACGCCGCGATGCTGCTGCACGATCGCCTCGTGAGCGCAGAGTACCAGCACTGCATGATCCTCGGCGAAGAACTCCCGTGGCGCATCTATCCGCTGCAGCCCGGCGACTACGAGGGCACGCCGAACGCCTTCTCCGGCGGATGCCGCGATGTGCGGCTCACCGACTCGGTCGTCGCCGGAGCGGTGGGGCGCATGGGTTTCACGATCGTCGAGAACAGCACCCTCAGCTACGAACCCGTCGACTCGCAGCAGCCGAGCCAGAGCGGAGCGTGGCGCGTCGACACGGGTGTCTCGGCGTGGAGCGCCGACGACATCATGTCGCGTCAGGACATCCCCGACTACGACGACGCCACGCTCGCGGGCATCTGGACCTGGTGAGCGGCCACCCTCACCGATCGCGGCTGCGCAGGTCACGGCGCAGGAGGCCGGCCGTGGATGACGCCGTGGGCGCGGGTTCCACGGGTCGCGAGTGGTGGGCCCGGGCCTCCGGCTCCCGCCGCAGCGGCTCGCTCTCCGCCGCCTCGGCGAACGTCTCGGGCTCCATCGGCTCGAGCTCCTCCTCGAGGATCGCCTCCGCATCCTGTTCCTGCTTCGGCGTCTTCGGCGCACGGACCCGCTTGACGAACTCGAGAATGCGCGCGACGTCGCGTCGATAGCCCGGGAGCAGGAACAGCGGGGCGACGCACACGAGCGCGGCCCCGCATCCGACCAGGATCTCGAGGATCGCCACGGGGCTCGGCACCAGGCGCGACACGAAGTACGACGCCACGAACGCGACCATCGCCATGACGGCCGGCCGGAGGATCGGCAGCACGATGTCGCTCCCGCGCACGAAGGTGCCGCGGATCGCGAAGGCGAATCCGGGAACGAGCAGCAGCAGGCTCATCACCCCGTAGGTGATGACGAGACCGTTCAGCCCACCCCACCAGATGCCGAACACGTAACCCGCGATGATGAGCGGCCGGGCGACGAGGTCGTAGACGAACTGGCGGTGCGAGTGCCCCAGCGAGATGTAGATCCAGGTTCGCAGGCGCCCGATCGCCTGCGCGAAGCCGGCGATGGCGAGGAGTGTGAAGATCGTCGCGGCCGTGGACCAGCCCGGACCGAGCAGCAGCAGCACGAGGGGCTGCGCGACCCCCGCGGCGATCGCGTAGGTCGGGAGCGTCAGGTACCCGATCACCAGCGCGGCGCTGCGGATATAGCGGCGATAGCGTTCGCCCTCCTCACGGAGTGTGCTCAGCACCGGCAGCGCGACGCGACCGAGAGGCCCGTTCATCTGCTGCAGCGGCAGCAGGAAGAGCGCATACGCCCGCGAGTACTGGCCGAGGGCGGTCGGTCCGAGCGTCGCACCGATGATGACGTTGTCGAGGTTCTTCTCGGCGTAGCCGAGCAGCTCAGCCCCGAAGATGCTGCCGCCGGTGCCGAGCAGGGGCCACGTCTCCTTGACGATGCGGGGTGGCCCGAACCGCGGTCGCACGATCGCCCACAGCACGACCAGGCGCACGAGGAACTGGGCACCGGCCATGGCCACGAGAGCCCAGAACCCCCACCCGAGGAACGCGGTGACGATGCCGACGACAACGCCGAACGCCATCGTCGAGACGTCGAGCGAGGCGAGCGTGCCGAAGCGCAGCTCCTTGGTCGCCCGGGCCTGCAGGGGCATCACGAGCCCGCTGAGGAAGACGCCGGGCGCCATCAGCAGGGTGATCTGCACGAGCCGCGGCTCGTTGTAGAGCGCCGCGATGAGCGGGGCACACAGCGCGACGATCCCGGCGAGCACCATGCCGATCGCCGCGGACAGCCACAACAGGCTGCGCCACACGCGTTCGCTGAGATTCTGCGCCTGGATGATCGCGCCGGTCATGCCGAAATCGCGCACGAGCTCGGCGATGCCCATGACCGCACCCACCATCGCGATCAGACCGAAGTCCGCGGGGGTGAGCAGCCGCGCCAGCACGATCGTCGAGATCATCTGGAGTCCGGCGCGACCCCACAGGCCGCCCATCGTCAGCAGGATGCCCCGGCTGGCCTTCTGCGCGAGATTCGCCGTACTCATGCCGCACCCACGCGCGTGGTGTCATCCCGCGTCCAGGCGATGTCGGCACGACGGGCGAGGAGCCGTCGCGCGCGTCGGTGCGCGGTCAGGTAGACGCCGGCGTACACGGCGAAGCCGATCCACAGGCCGGGGCGCCGCCACACCCGGCCCATGAGTGCCCTCGCACCGGTCGGCCCCACCGGCGGCGCGAGATGAGGGAACCTTTCGGCGAGCTGGCGGTTGCCCGCGGCGATCCGGGTGTTCCGGCCGACGAGAGCGCCCACCGTCGCGGGCGCGTCGACGCAGAAGTCGAGGTCGCGCGGAGTCAGACGTTCCTCCGGAGCGAACAGCCGCTGGATGAAGAGGTCGTCGGCGATCACATCCGGAAAGCGGTCGAAGCGGTCTCGCCCCGCAGCGGTCAGCATGTAGACGCCGGAGCCGATGTGTCCGCTCGCCCGGTAGTCGGTGAGCGCCCACACCCGGTAATACTGGCGCACCCACCACGAGCGAGACGGGGTCACCTGCATGGCCGGCGCCGCCACGAGGAGCGTCGCGTCGGCCTCGAGGCGGGCGGCGAGGGTGGCGAGCGTCGCTCCCGGGACGCGCACGTCGGCGTCGACGAACGCCACCGGATAGCGCACGACGGCGTCGCTCCCGAGGTTGAGTGCGGCGATCTTCGACGCCGTGCCGGTCTCGACCACGCGCACGCGGGGGTCGACGGCGAGCGCTCGCGACACCGTCTCGTCGGTGCAGCCGTTGGCCGCGACGATCACATCGATGTCGTCGACGGCGGAATCGAGAAGCCCGCGCAGCACGCGGGCGATGACCGCCTCCTCGTCGTGCGCCGGGATCACGACGCTCAGCGCGGTCATCCGGCCACCCGAGCCTCGAACACCGTCGCGTCGCGGGTCTTCGTCGCCTCCCACGTGTCCTTGCCCTCGGTCATGGCCCACGCCGCGACCCCGTAGAGGATGCTCAGCAGCAGCAGCGTCTGCATGAAGGCGAAGGCGTCGTAGAAGAACATCGCCGTGGCATATCCGACGGCCGATGTGGCGATCGCGAACGTGAGGAAGCGACGACTCTCGGGCGCGGACGAGCGAAGCGTGAAGCGCATCATCACGAAGACCGGCCAGACGAACAGGGCCACCAGACCGACGATGCCGAGCACGCCGGCTTCCAGCAGCGTTCCGAGCCACTGGTTGTCGAGAATCTGGGCGTTCGCGTCGTCGCCCACGACGATGCGGCTTCCGACGCCGGTGCCCGCGAGCGGATACTGCGCGAACTCGTCGAAGGCATCGGGAAGGTCGGCCAATCGCCCCTGCCCGGCCATCCCGGGGCTCGTCAGCTGCGAGGCGATGACCCCCTCGATATCGAACAGCGACAGCACCATCGTCTCGACCAGCTGCGGCAGAACGAGGCCCACCACCACCAGCAGCGGCAGTCCGATCACCATGAGGATCCCGGCGAGCTTCGGCCGGAACACCAGGAGGAAGAGGAACATCACCCCGAGGGTGACGACGCCCGTGCGTGAGACCGCGGAGAGCATCCCGACCAGCATCGCGCCGATCGCCGCCGTGTAGACGAGCTTGCGGGTGAAGGCGAACCGCGGCCACGGGCTGAATCTCATCAGGTAGATCGCGATCGGAATGATCATGCAGAACAGCACCGCGAGGGCGATCGGATGCTGCGACGAGGCGTACGCCCTCCCCCCGCCGGCGCGGAGCGATTCGGCGTCGTCGCGCAGGATCGTCAGCGGCAGGAACTGGTGGAGCATGAGGAAGATGTTCTGCCGCGTCAGGCGCTCGACGAAGGCGAAGAAGCCGACGAACGCACCGGCGAAGACGATGACGTTGAGCAGGATCATCGTCACGAGCTCCGTCGAGAGCATCTGACGCGTCAGCACGATCACCGACAGCAGGAAGGCGAGCTGGAAGATGTTCGCGAAGCCGCCCGAGATGAGTTCGGTCTCCGTGAGGGTCACGGCGTTGACCATGAGCGAGGCGAACATCGCCCACAGGAAGATCGCGATGGGCCACCCCCACACGACCGGCTTGAGAGACGAGGCCCCTCGCCGGAAGATCGAGACGGCGAGCGCGATGAGCAGGCCGGCGATGAGCACCCGGTACGGCTCGAGGGCGAAGCCCACCTGGATCGGGAGGGCGTAGCGACGAATCGGGACGAAGAGCACGACCGCCGTGAGCACGAAGAGCATCGTGGTCCAGTTGAAGAAGCCGCGGCGCACCACGAACAGTCCCGCGACGACGAGCAGCACCCCGCCGATGATGAGCGGATCGAGGAAGAGCACCGCCACGATCACGACCGCTCCGATCGCTACCGCGAGCACGACGTCCCAGGGCCTGGTGCCCCGCTTCGGAGTGCTCGGCGTGAGCGAGTGCGCGGTGGTCTGAGAGTCGACCGACACCGAAGGCCCCTACGCTCGCGAAGCGGCGTCGTCTCGATTCAGCAGCTCATCGAAGTCGTCGTGAGCCGACCGGCGACGGCGAGAGCGCGGAGCGGCCTCCGCTTCGGCCGAACCTGCCCCGACGAGCTCCTTCTGACGCTCTTCGACGGGTTCGGGCACCTCATCCGCGTGTCCGTGAGGCACATCGTCCTCGTCGTCAGCGCCGGCGTCATCGTTCACGTCGTCCTCGTCGGATCCGGTCCGACGCCGACGGCGATCGCGAACGGCCTCGATGATGAGGGCGATCGCGACGAACAGCAGGAACACGCCGACGGTCACGACGACCACCGGGATGGCGGGGTTTCCGCCCTCCGGATCGCCCGCGACGGGGGCGTTCAGCTCGTCGAGACTCAGCCGGATGTCTTCGGCCACGCCCCACTCCTCCTGCTGGGCGAGGACCATCTCGCCGAAGACGGTGGTCGCCACGGCGGCGATCTCCTCCGCCCGCTCGGCCGAGGTGGCGACGCCGACGATGTCGATGATCGGCAGGGTCAGACGCCCCCCGAACTGCTCGTCACCGGCAGGCTGGGTGGTGCGGCGCACCGCCGAGATCCCCTCGCCGTCTTCGAAGTCGCCGGTGCGTGCGGCGACCTCGGCGGCCACCTCGTCACTCGACGCCATGTAGGCGAGGATGATCGCGCTGTCGGACAGGTTGATCGGCGTCGGGTCCTGCACGACGACCTCCTGCGCCTCCGGATCGTCGGACTGGGGCAGCGCCGTGGTCTCCCCCGGGATCTCGACCTGGAAGTAGTCCGGCTGCGGCGACGTCAGCAGCACGGTCGACGACGCCATATAGGAGCGGTCCGCTCGCGGCTCGATCTGGCCGTCCTCGACGGTGAACCCCGCCAGCAGGCCGGCCGCCACCGCGACGACGAATCCGATGATGAGCAGAACCTTCTGGTTCAGCAGTCGACGCAGATACGTAGGTTGTTCCATGGGCACCGTCACTCTCCCCCTGAGTTCAGCTCCATGACGATCCGACGTCCCCAGGGACCGGCACGGAGGCGGCGCAGTGCCGGGCCGCTCGACAACTTTCCCACCGCTGTGTTGCGTCCGTGTTAACACGGTGGGAAGACCGATCGCACAACGCCGCTGACGCTTGCAACCGGCACCGAAACCCGCGAATGTGAGTCGCGACGACGGCGCCGCTGGGGAAAACCGGTGCCGTTGACCTTTTCTGGGGGAAGGACACTGGGGTGGAGAACTCTCTCCAAACCTCGGCGGCGCGCAGCACGCCGCCGACGGCATCCGACGTGACGATCGTCGTCTGCACACGGGACCGCGCAGGCATGCTCGCCGGGGCTCTCGATGCCATCGTTCGCGCAACGCGCAGCGCCGAGATCGTCGTGGTCGATTCGGCATCGACCACGACATCCACCCGAGACGTGGCCGAGGCTGCCGGTGTCCGATACATCCGCTCCGACGTCCCCGGCCTCTCGATCGCACGGAACCTGGGGCTTGGCACCGCAGATCGTCCGATCGTGGTGTTCACCGACGACGACTGCGTGGTGGATCCGGGATTCCTCTCGCCGCTGATCGCGCCGTTCGCCGACGCCGCCACCGTCGGCGTCACCGGACGCCTCCGCGACCACGACGACCGATCCGCAGCACCCCCGCCGACCGTCGACGTTCTCACCCGCGTCGCGGACGGTCTGGATGCCGGGCACGGCGCACTGATGGCGTTCCGGCGGGACAGCGTGCTCGCATCGGGAGGGTTCGACCCCGTTCTGGGCGCCGGCCGGCGCTTCGGCGGCGCGGAGGACCTGGACATGTTCTGCCGCATCCTCACCGGGGCGGGGCGGCTCGTGCGCGTGTCGGCCGCCGCCGTGACACACGTCAACACGCGAGACGACGACGACTACACCACTCTCAACGCCGCCTACGGGCGCGGGCTCGGCGCGATGCTCGCGAAGTGGCGTCGCACGCACCCCGGGAGCAGCTGGACGCTTCTCGGCATCGTGGTCCGCCGCGTGGCGGTCGGATCCTTCCGCCGCGCCCGCACACGACGAGGGCGCGCTGCCCAGCGGGCCTATGTGGCGGGACTCCTCGCCGGGTTCTTCTCGGCGCGACGGCGCCCGGTCGACGGCGAGAACCTCGTCGACACCGATCCGCCGGAAGCCGTTCCCGCGAGCGGTGCGGGCGTCCGAGCAGAGGAGGTCGGGTCGTGAGCAAGGTGTCCGGAGTGCTGAGGTCGCTCGTCGATCCCCGCACGTATGCACAGGCGTTCCGGCTGCTTCACTTCGCCGCGTACTCGCACGTTCAGCAGGTGAGGCTGCTCGACCGCGGCGCCGAGGTCAGCTTCGCGCCCAACGTCTCGTTCCGCAACGCCGAACGCATCCGTCTCGGCGCAGGCACGCACATCGGGGAGCACAGCATCATCTGGGCGGGGAACGCCACCGGACGCATCACCCTCGGCGAGAAGTGCCTGCTCGCGCCGCACGTCACCCTCACGGCGTCGAACTACCGAACCGACCCCGGCGAATTCGTCATGGACCAGCCGAAGATCGAGCGGGATATCACCATCGGGCGTGACGTCTGGCTCGGTGCGAACACCGTCGTCGTGGCGGGGGTCACCATCGGCGACGGCGCGATCGTCGCCGCGGGCGCGGTCGTGACGAAAGACGTCCCGTCCGCCGCCATCGTCGGCGGCGTCCCCGCACGCGTGCTGGGATGGCGCGGCGGCACGGAGCCCATCGAGACCGGGCCCGTCGAGACCGGGCCCGTCGAGACCGGGCCCGTCGAGACCGAGCCCGTCGAGACCGAGCCCGTCGAGGACGCGGCATGAACGGCAGCGCGCAGGCGGCCGTGATCGTCGTCAACTACAACACGCGGGACGAGACGGCCACCGCGATCCGCACCCTGCGCGAGAACACCGCGACGTCGCTCGAGGTCGTGGTCGTCGACAACGGGTCATCCGACGGCAGCGCGGTCGCACTGCGGCAGGAGTTTCCCGACATCGCCGTCGTGGAGGCCGGCGAGAACCTCGGCTTCGCGGCAGGCGTCAACCTCGGCGTACGCCACTCCGCCGCTCCGTATGTGGTGCTCCTCAACCCCGACACCGAGGTGCTCCCAGGGGCGGTCGACGACCTCGTCGCGTTCGCACGTACCCACCCCCTCTTCGGCGTCTATGGCGGTCGCACCCTGCGTCCGGACGGAACGACCGACCCCAGCTCGTGCTGGGGAGCGATGTCGCTGTGGTCGCTCCTGTGCTTCGCGACCGGCCTGTCGACCGCCTTCAAACGATCCCGCGTCTTCGACCCCGAATCGCTCGGCCGCTGGCAGCGCGACACCGTGCGGGAAGTGCCGATCATCACGGGATGCCTGCTCCTGACGACACGCACGCACTGGGAGCAGTTGGGCGGAATGGACGAGCGCTTCTTCCTCTACGGCGAAGACGCCGACTTCTCGCACCGTGCCCGCGCTCGCGGACTGCACCCCGTCGTGGTTCCGTCCGCCACCATCGTGCACGCCGTCGGAGGGTCGACCTCTTCGAGTGGACGCAAGATGTGCATGGTCATGGCCGGCAAGGCCACGGTGCTCCGCACGTCGTGGCCGACGCCAGCGCGCGAGATGGGCATCCGATTCCTCGAACTCGGCGCGCTGCTGCGCCGCCGAAACCCCACCTGGGATGAGGTGTGGCGGCGCCGGGGCGACTGGCGCGACGGGTACCCCCGCGCGCGCAGCACCGTGTTCGGGCTTCCCTCCGCACCCGAAGATCCGTCCCGAACACACCGCACCGCCGCCACACCGACGTGAGACCCATCCGGCACCACCCGACCGAAAGATGACGATGATGACCGCTCCGCACACCACGCTCGTCGACGCGCTCCGTCACACCGCGCGCACCGTCGGCGAGACCCACGGGATCCTCTACTACGACACTCCGGATTCGTCGCGGCATCGTCGCTACGACGACCTCGACCGCAACGCGCGCACCGTCGCGCACGCCCTCACCGCACGGGGGCACGGCCTCGGCGACATGGCCGTCATCGGTCTGTCATCCGGCCTCGAGTGGGCGGACGCTGCCTGGGGCACCCTCTATGCCGGCATGGCCTTCATCCCCGCCCCCGTCGCCGGCTACGGGACCGGGGCGGTCATGGGAGAGCGCATCGCCGGGATGGCGCGCGCGGCCGAGGCGACCGTCTTCATCACCGACGCCGGCGTGCTCGAGCGCATCGACGCCGCTTCACTCGGGATGGAGGTGCTCCTGCTCGAGGAGCTGCTCGCAGAGGGCGACGCCGACGCATGGTCGATGCCTGCGCTGGACGGGGACTCGATCGCCTACCTGCTCTACACGTCGGGATCGACCGGCGACCCCAAGGGCGTCATCGCCACGCACTCCACGGTGCTCGGCACCGCAGACGCCGCACGGGACATGTGGGACAGCAGCCCACGGGCGACACTCGTCGGCTGGGCGCCGATGCACCACATCATGGGCCTGATGATGCAGGTCATCATCCCCGCGATCAACGGCGCACAGGCCGTGGCGACGGGCACCGAACAGTTCCAGCGCCGGCCGGTGATCTGGTTGCAGCTGATCAGCAAGCACGGCGGCACCATGAGCGCCGCCGGCAACTTCGCCTTCGCCCTGGTCACACAGCTGGCCACCGACGAGCAGATCGCCGAGCTCGACCTCCGCAGCCTGAAAGTGCTGTTCTCAGGCTCGGAGCCGGTTCGCCCCGAGACGCTGCACGCCTTCCTCGAAAGGTTCGCCTCGACCGGGGTGACCGAGCAGATGGTCGCCCCCGTCATGGGCATGACCGAAGCGAACATGATTTCCGGCAAGTTCCCGGACGACGAGCTGATGATCCGACGCTTCGACGCCGAGCGACTCGAAAACGGTCAGCTGGTGCCCGCCGACGGCGACGGCACCGTCGAGTGGGTCTCCTGTGGCCGTCCCACCGATCAGACGCAGGTCGTGATCGTCGACCCCGAGACACTGGAGCCCGTGCCGGATGGCATCGTCGGGGAGATCTGGGTCGCCTCGCCCATGGTCTCGCCGGGTTACTTCCGCCGACCCGACGCGACCGCCGAGACCTTCGGTCACACGATCGGCGGATACGACGGCGCATTCATGCGCACCGGCGACCTGGCCGCGATCCTCGACGGTGAGCTGTTCGTGACGGGCCGCCTGAAGGAGATGATCATCGTGCGGGGTCGCAACCTGTACCCGCAGGACATCGAGGCGGCCGCCCGCACGGTCTCGCCCGCGATCGGCATCGGAGCGGCGTTCGAGCTCACCGGGCACCCCTCGGTGGTCGGCGTCGTGCTCGAGGTGAACGAGGAAGCCCTCGCGGAAACGCAGGAGAGCATGGATGCCCTCGGCGCCCGCGTTCGGGACAGCCTCATGTCGCGAAGCTCCCTCCCCTCGCTCGCCGTGGCCTTCGTCACCGAAGGCACCCTTCCCCGCACCCCCACCGGCAAGGTGCGCCGCATGCCCACTCGTTCTCACATCGAGTCCGGCACGCTGCGCCCTCTCTACTCGTCAGGGTTCCGCCCAGTGCTCACTCCCGCCTGACGAGACTGCCGGGCCGGACACCCCACATCCCAGCGAGATCCGGCCCGGCAGGTCCCTCCCCGACCGCCACCACCGTTCATCATCCACCCTCGAAGGAGACCGGAGCATGTCTGTTCCGCCCGTTCTCGCCCACGACTGCCTGCAGAAGACCGCCGCCGCGCACGGCGATTCCCGCGGCATCCTCTTCCACCCGAGCCTCGACACGTCGGAGTTCCGCGGCTACGCCGACCTCGATCGACGATCCCGCGCCATCGCGCACGCGCTGACCGAGCAGGACATCGGCGTCGGCGACCGCGTCGTCATCGCCCTGAGTCCCGGGCTGGGATGGGTCGACGCCGTCTTCGGAGCGCTCTACGCCGGTGCCGCCTTCGTTCCGACCCCTGTCGCGGGATACGGGCTGCCACCGGCGATGGTCGCCGAGCGGGTCGGTGCCATCTCTCGTGCGGCGGGAGCGTCCGTCATCATCGCGGACGAGACGCTCGCCCCCGTGCTGGCCGCGGCTGACATCGACATCCCGATCGCCGTTCTCAGCGAGCTGCTCGTCACGGGAGATGCGGATGCGTGGATGCCGCCCGCGATCGATGCCGACGCGATCGCCTGGCTGTTCTTCACCTCGGGCTCGACGGGCGATCCGAAGGGCGTGATGGGAACGCACCGCGCCCTGCGCGCGACCGCGGACGCAGCGTCGGAGCTGATCGCTGCCGACGAGACCTCGACCCTCGTCGGGTGGCTTCCCCTGCACCACGCGATGGGCCTCATGATGCAGGTGCTCGTGCCCGCGGTGAACGGTGGAAAGGTCGTGCTCACGACGACCGAGCAGTTCCAGCGCAGGCCGATGTCGTGGCTGCACCTCATGTCGACCCACCGCGCGACGCTCACCCTCGCCGGCAACTTCGCGTTCGATCTGTGCGTCAAGTTCGCGACCGACGCTCAGGTCGCCGAACTCGACCTGTCGGCCGTGCGGTGCTTCGTCTCGGGGAGCGAGCCGGTGCGTCCGAGCACCGTCGCCGCCTTCACCCAGCGCTTCGCCTCGACGGGGCTCGACCCCGCGACGGTCGCTCCGGCGTTCGGGATGACCGAGGCCATGTTCATCACGTCGAAGCCGCTCGGGGTGCCGTACACCGTCAGCCACGTGGACGCCGACCGCCTCGCCACGGGAGAGTTCGTCCCATCCGCGGCCGAAGACGCCGTCGTACTCATCTCCTGCGGCGTGCCGAGCGCTGAGACCCGCCTCGCGATCGTCGACCCCGACACCCTCGAGGCGGTTCCGGAAGGCGTCCTGGGCGAGATCTGGATCTCCTCGCCCGCAGTCTCACCGGGATACTTCCGCCGTCCCGAAGCGACGGCCGAGACATTCGGATACACGCTGGCCGGTGACGACGAGGCGTACGTGCGCAGCGGCGACCTCGGCAGCATCGTCGACGGCGAGCTCTACGTGACGGGTCGGCTGAAGGATGTCATCATCCTGCGCGGACGCAACATCCATCCGCAGGACATCGAGTCCGCCGCGGCCGCGCTCTCACCCGCTCTCGGCGTGGGGGCGGCGTTCGAGCTGGAGACCGGCCAGCGCATCGCGCTCGTGATCGAGTACGACCCCGATCTGGCCGTGGAACCCGTCGAGACGCTTCTGGCGCGTCTGGAAGACGAACTGGTCACGCGCTTCTCCCTGCCCGCGATCGCGATCGGGCTCGTGTCGGCCGGCGGCGTACCTCGCACCCCGACAGGGAAGGTCCGCCGTGCTCCGGCCCGCGGGCTCGTGGCATCGGGGGCGATGCCCTACCTGCATGCCGTCGGTCTGGAATCCGCCGAAGCCGCACCCGTCTGACCGCATCACACACCGTACGAACACGAAGGAGAGAACATGTCCGACACCACGACCGCTCCCACCGATGCTGTGTCGTCGATGACATCCTGGCTCATCGACAGGATCACCTTCTACGACCAGGTCGATCCCGCGATCATCACCCCCGACGCGCCGCTGACCGAGCTCGGCCTTGACTCGATCTACGTACTCACGCTCTGCGGCGACATCGAAGACACGTACGCCGTCGCCGTCGATCCGACCTTCTTCGGCGAGTTCGCCACGCTCGGTGAACTCGGCGAAGGGCTCGCCGCGCGGGTCGCGGCCGGCTGAGGAACCCTGCCGCTGACCATGTCGCGAGACACCGATGCGCCGCCGAAGAGAGACATTGTGCACGTGCGCGAACGCGCCGTGCACTGGGTGCTCGGGCGCTGCGACGCGCCGCGCCGGGAGCTGACGCACATCGCCGAACGGTGGGTCGAAGACATGGTGACACGCGAGCTCGGACTGCGCTGGCGCGGGATCGATCGGGGATCGGGCGGCGAGAAGCCCCGACTTCGAGGGCTCGACGCCGACTTCTCCGTGTCGCACAGCGGTGACGTTCTGCTCGTCGCGGTCGGGGCCGGTGACGGGATCGGCGCCGATGTCGAAGCGGCACCGTTCACCGCTTTCGATTCCCGGGCCCTGCGTCGGCGCATGTGCTCTCCAGCCGAAGCGGCACGCTCCGAGAGTCTCGACTCACTCGCGCGACGGCGTTGGCTGGCTCCGACCTGGACCGCCAAGGAGGCGGCCGCGAAGGCGACCGGCGAGGGGCTCGGCCTCGACTTCCGCACGCTCGAGGTATCCGCCACGCCCGCACCCGACGACGCCGAGGCGGTTTGCCACATCGCGGTCGCCGACGCCAGCGGCATCGTCGCCGTCCCCCTGATTCTGCGGAGCGAGGGATCGGTTCTCACGGGATCCCCGCTGACCGTTCGAACCGTGACCGAACCGCGCCTGGCTTCCTGAGGAGCAACGATGTCGACGACTGTGACCGCGAGCGATGAGATCGCACCCGAGCGGCCGACCCGGCCGCACGCCGAATTCATGCAGATCTGGGAGGAGGGCTACGTCTCCAACCACATCTCGTTCGAGAACATGCAGACCCCCGGCCTGCTGATCGCCGAGGGAGGCCCGCTGCTGCACCCAGACGGCTCCCTCGATCGAGTTCGGATCCGCGCCTTCGTGCAGGGGGCCGTCGCGAGCACCGAGTCTTTCCGCCTTCGCCTGCAGCGCTCGTTCCTCGGGCTGACACCGCCGGCCTGGGTGCCCGACGACGACTTCGATCTCGATCGCCACCTCGTGTTCTCCGACACTGCTGTGGATCCCGCCACCGCAGACCTGCGGCGCCTCTCCGGCGCCGAGGATCCGGTCTTCTCGCTGCGGCATCCGCTCTGGCGGATCCGGATCACCGCCCTGACCGACGGTCGCGTCGCGGTCGGGATGATGTTCCACCACGCCATGACGGATGGGCTGTCCGGGATGCGCCTGTTCTCCACCGTGACCCAGGCAAAAGCCGACGAGCCGTTTCCCGAACCGCGCGATCCTTTCGCTGCCGTGCCGCCGGCGCGTGCCTGGCACCTGCCGGGGCTCGCGCTCGAGGAGTGGTGGCGCCGCGAGGGTTCGCTCGGCGCAGCGTGGCGCTCCTACTGGAGCCGCCCGGTGTTGCGGCGGATCCGTCGGGTCGGGGCGCGACTGCTGCTGCCGCTGCGCTATGGGCGAGGCGGCGAGGCCGCGCGCCGCGCGGCACTGCCTCCGCGCCACTCGGCGTATCGCGCGCTCGATGCCGGGCTCGCCGGTCGCCGCGCCCGGGAGCACGGCGGCACCCTCAGCGATCTTCAGGCCGCGGCCATGGTGGGAGCGTGGCCGGGCGAGCAGCGCGTGGTGAGTCTGCGGTTCCCGGTGTCGTTCCACTCGTCGGCCGCGTCGCACATCCGAAACCACGTACGCGACATGTCGGTCTCCGGCGATGCCGACGCCGATCTGTCCGCGACCGTGCGCGCGATCCATCGTCAGGTCGAAGAGCGCGACGACGACAAGCCCTACCCGCCGGCGCCCGGATTTCCGATCGGCTACAGCACGCTGCTGCCCTGGGTCTCCCGGCCGCGCTTCTTCGCGGGGGCGAAAATCCTCGATGTCGCGCCGTTCCCGGCGAGCCTCGGAACGGACAGCCTCGCCGCCGCGGGCATCATGTACAACGGCCGGCTGTTCATCGGCGCCAACATGTCCACGACCGCCGATGTCGAGCAGACCGTCGGGCGCATGTACGAGCTCATGACCGGCCTCCCCGACCCCGGTCGCCCGGTCGCGTGAACGGGAACGGGAACGCGCCGACCGTCACGGTGGTGCTGCCGTCGTACCGGCGGCTGCACCGCCTTCCGCCACTCATCCACGAGTACCGCGGCCAGGGCGCCGATCAGATCGTCGTCGTGCTCGACGGTCCGCACGAGGGCTGGCGCGATGAGCTCCCGCTCGGCGACGACGCCCTCGAGATCGTGCAGCTGACCGAGAACGTCGGACTCGCCCGCGCCCGCATCGCCGGGCTCGAGCGCGCCCGCGGAGACGTGGTGCTCGCCGTGGACGACGACGTGATCCCCGGCCCGGGGCTGGTCGCCCGCCATCGTCGATTCCACGCCGAGGGCGGCGCGCGGGTGCTGCAGGGCTACATGCCCGTCTCCCTGCCGACCCGACGCGGGTCCGACCAGGCCCCGACCTATCTCTACGCGCGCGACTACGATGCGCAGGTCGCCGGGTGGCGGCGCGGCGACTCCGACACCATCCTCGGCTCCCTGTGGGGTGGGAACGTCTCTCTCCCCCGATCGCTGTATCTCGCGGTGGAGTCGTTCAGGGCTTCGGAGCGTCTGGAGTACAACGAGGATCTCGATCTCGGCATACGCCTGGCACGCGTGGGGGCCACCGCGGTCTTCGACGATCGTGCGATCGCCGCGCACCACCATGCCCGCGGCATCACCGCATACATGAGGGAATGCGAGGTGCGCGGACAGGCGGTCGCCGACCTCGAGCGCCGATGGGGAGAGCGCCCCGGCCAGCTCACGCCGATGGTGACGATCCCCCGGTCGTACTCGCGCGTGCTCGGCGCGATTCAGCGGCGGATCGCCGATCACGACCGAGGGGGCGCGCTTCAGGCAGCGGTCGTCGGCGCGTACCGGATGAGCGGGGCCCTGCACGCCTGGCGACTGCAGGATGCCGCGACACGGCTGCTGCGGCGGGCGCTCATCATGCGCGGCTACCGCCGGGCGCTCGAGGCTGAGCGCACGTCGCGCGTCGACACCGCCGTCATGCGGCCCGGAACCTGACCGTCGGCGGTGACGCGCGTGGACGCCCGCCCCGTTCCGATCGATCTGGCCGACGCGATCGATCTCGGCCACGCATGGATGCAGGGGATCGCCGAACGGAACGGCATCCGCGTGCTGCTGCTGAAGGGACCGACACTCGCCCGGCAGGGGGTACGGCCCGCGCATGCTTCCGGCGACGTCGACGTGCTGGTGAGCCCGGACCGCTTCGAAGCGTTCCTTGCGCTCATCGAGAAGGCGGGCTGGCAGCAGTTCCCCGACACCTTCGCGAGCGCTCGCTTCACCCTCCATTCGCGCACGCTGAGACACCCGGACTGGCCGCACTCGACGGACGTGCACCGCTACTTCCCCGGATTCCTCGCCGACCCGCTCACCGTCTTCGACCTGCTATGGCATCGTCGCGCCGAGGAGGCGTTCGCACACCGGGTCTGTCAGGTGCCCGATGCCGCGGCGAATCGGCTGATCACCGCTCTTCACGCGTTGCGGGGCGGTCCGCAGAATCCGCGTCACCAGCGCGACCTGGCGCATCTGCGGCAGTCACCGCTCACGGGAACGCAGCGCGACGACCTCGTCTTTCTCGCGCACGCCACGGGATGCGCGGTGACGCTCGAGACGGAGCTGCGCGCGTGGGGGGTCGACATCGTGCCTTCAGCGCAGGAGCGGTCGGCGCCCGGGCTCGACGACTGGCGCGACAAGGTGCGCGGCGCGCAGACGCCGGCGCTGCTGTGGTGGACCGCCTGGCGGCGCGCCCGAGGCCTCGATCGCCTGCGCGTCATGTGGCGGGCCATCTGGCCGAGCCGCGAGGACATGCTGCGCCATCGTCCCGGCGTCCGCGACCGTTGGGCCGACATCATGCTCGCCCGCGTGCGGCGCTGGGGACGCAGCGCCCGGTCACTCTCCCGTGCGCTCGGATGGGCGGTGTCGCATCCCTCCATCGACGGACGCCAACCCTCGCGTGAGCAGGTCGCGGAGGAACGCTGAGACCTGCGCGGGCACGTCATCACTCGTCGGCTGCGACACGGAGATCACGCGTTCGCAGATCTCCGCCTCCGTCCCACCCTCGGCGAGCGCACGCCAGATGACTGCCGCCGAACCTTGCAGAGCGACGGGGGCGCGGTCGTCCCGCAGCGAGCAGGCGACGACGTCGTCTGCTCCGGTCCACGACACATCCGGCGCCACAGCCCAGTGCGCGGCCCCACGCTGCAGCAGCCCCGCCTCCTCGAGCTCTCTCACGGCCGATGCGACGAGAGTCGCAGCATCGTCCGACGGGGGCGTGCCGTGCAGACCGACGGCGCTGGCGCGCAGCGTCTCCATGGACGCCCCGGACGCGTGCCGCCAGAGCGTCGGGGCGACCCCCGCGAGAACATGGACGACAGCCTCACCGCCGGCGTCCTCGCCGTCGGTGTCGTCGTCGCGCCGGAGCACCGCGATGCGGTCGGGAGAGGAGAGGCCGACCGCATCGAGGTGAGGCGAGCGCGCGTACGGCTCCGGAGCCACCTCAGGCGGGGGTGCCGCCACGAGGGGCGGTTCGACGAGTTTCGTACCGGCTGGTGCGGCGCCGACCGCGGCCCCTGTCGCTGTCGCCGCCGGGAGGACTTCACCCCACACGTCGCTGAGCTCGCGGGCATCGGCGTAGGTCGCGCGCACGACGCCGGCGGTCGCCGCCACGTGCGACGCGATCGTGCGCAACGGCGCAGGAAGGTCGGCGAGGAAGCTCGACTGCGCCACGAGGTCGGTCAAGGCGTCGCCGAGATCCATCGCCTCGACGCGCGGCGTGCCCCCGGCCGACGCTGCCCCGTCGATCCGATCGAGGACGACGATGCGCCCGAGCCGAAGTGGACGTTCTCGCACTCTCAGCCCGAGGTCGGTCGGGGCCCATTGCGACTTCGCGGCACGCTCCGGCTCCTTGACCGAAAGCGGCTTGCGGTACGCCCACACGCGCCCGTCGGCATCGATGGCCACGACTTCGTCGGAGACGTACTCGAATGCCGCGCCCGCCGCCTGGCAAGCTGTCGTCTTGCCCCGTCCCGAGGGGCCGACGAGCGCGATCACACGCCCGTCCTCGGCGGCGATGCCGGCGGCATGCAGCATCCACAGCCGACCTCGGTTCAGCTGCAGCGCCACGCGGGTGACCTCGCCGGCGAGGACCGAGAGCCAACTGTTCGGTTCGCCCGTCGGCACCGCCTGCACGTGCGCGTCGGCCGGGCCCGGCGGGGCCACCGCGTCGCGCCAGCACCGCTCGACCAGTTGCCACTGCTCGCGGTCGCAGGCATGACCGTCGATCCGCACACGGCGCCCGAGGGCATCGACGACCAGCGAGCGCTCCACGGTTCCGGAGTGTATCGGGCGCGCCCCCCCCGGGCCCGACCGCCACCGCGGCCGCGCCGGGTATTCGCCGGCAAGGGCGCCCTGGCCGGGCTCGTTCGCGTTCACAACTCCTCAAATCGTGGCGTGACAGCTGCCTGGCAGCGGCTGTGACCTCCGGGCCGACGCGGATTTGAGGAGTCGTGAACCGCGTCGCCTGCTACGCAACGCTCGGCGGGGCTGGCGGCAGTTGCACACCCACCGGCCCGCGTGATGCACGCCCTAGGATGAGGCCGTGGTCACACCTGTCACCCTCCCCCGCCTGAGCTGGGGAGATCCGCGTGCCCCCGCGCGGGCATTGCTCGTGCACGGCCTCGGCTCCAACGGAGCACTCATGTGGCGATTCGGTGTCGCCCTCGCCGACGCCGGATGGAGGGCGAGCGCCGTCGATCTGCGCGGCCACGGCACCGCGCCGCGAGCGCTCGACTACACCCTCGCCGCCTATGCGGCAGACGTCGCGATCGCGCATCCCGACGACGATGAACCGTGGGACCTCGTGATCGGTCATTCGCTCGGCGGGGCTGCGGTCACGCTCGCGGCCGCCGACAACCCCACCTGGACGCGCCGCCTCGTACTCATCGACCCCGGCCTGCGGATCACCGACGGCGAGCGCGGCGCGGTGCGCTCCAGCCAGGACGAGGCCTTCATGGACGTGACGGTCGACGACGTGCGCCGAAACAATCCGCGGTGGCACGAGCAGGACCTCGAGCTCAAAGCGCTCTCGTCACGCCA
Source organism: Microbacterium sp. MTN4-26 (assembly GCF_042846595.1). Lineage (NCBI taxonomy): Bacteria > Bacillati > Actinomycetota > Actinomycetes > Micrococcales > Microbacteriaceae > Microbacterium > Microbacterium sp. MTN4-26. Next base: position 6,250 of record NZ_BTGO01000021.1, on the reverse strand, counting down.
GGTCAGCCGGTGGGCGGTCGCCGAGACCGACATCCAGAACCCGGACTGGGATGCGCGCGCCGCGGCTGCTGCCCTGCGCATCCCGACCCATATCATCGGCGCCGACCCCGCCGTCTTCTCGATCTTCACTGGAGATCTCGCCGCCGAGGTCTGCACCAACCCGCACATCACGATGTCGGTCGTCGAGAACGCCGGCCACTCCCCTCACCGCGACCGCCCCGACGAGACCCTCCGCCAGCTGTTCGCAGCCCTCTGACGGGAGCCGCATGCGGAGGGCGTTCGCCCAGCTGCCGACGGCGGGTCGATCGGGGGCGCGCGCCGCTAGACGGCGCGTGTCCGGGCCCACGTGTTCACAACTCCTCAAACTTGCGCGAACCGGGCCGCGCATCCGGCGAGGTGACGGCCGACCCGCGCGTTCTTGAGGAGTTGTGCACACGACATGCGATGCACACGACACGCGACCCGCGACACGCGACACTCGATGCGCGACGCGAGACGCGCGATGCCCGACGCGCGCGACACACGATGCACGCGCCACGCGACACAACGCACCGCGTCCGAGAGCGCGCACGCGTCTCGGGTCGCCCCCCAGCCGTTGACCCGAGACGCACGCGCAACGATGTCGCCCGCCCCCTGTGGGCGTCCTTGGTCAGTGACCGTCGGGTACCGTCGCGTGAAGTCTATGAATCCGGCCGCGCCGGCTCACTCGTATCGAATGACAGTCGTCGTGTCAGTCCGCTGCGTCGATCACGCGGGCGATCTCACGGCGGCTCGAGAGCCCGAGCCGCACGACGATGTTCGTGACGTGGTAGTCGATCGTGCGCTTGGAAAGGAACTCGATCGCGGCGATCTCGTCGCTGGTGTACCCCTGAGCGACCGCACGGGCGATGCGTACCTGCTGGGGGGTGAGCGAGGCAAGCGGATGCGCGGCGCGCTCCCGTTCGAACCGGGCCATCATCCGATCCACGATGCGTTCGCACCGCTCGGCGAGCGCCAACGCGCCGAGCCCCCGTAGCTGAGCGATCACGCGGTCCCACACCTCCCGCGCGCGGTCCGGATCCGGTGAGCCCTCATCGCCGTACCGGACGAAGTAGCGGCCGACCACCATGAGCACCCACACCTGACCCATCGGGTCCTGCGCGGGGCCGAGCACGGTCAGCGCGCGCTCCGCCGCCGCCAGCGCATCCGAATGACGCTGCTCGAACTCCGCCGCGAGGCTCGCACATGCCCAGTAGTACGGGTCGTCCACCGCATCGCTGGTCAGCGCCCAGTCGGTCAGGCGACGGCGAAAATCGGCGAAGCTGCGTCGGTTCCAGGCGGCGACCAAGGTGAGAACCCGCCACTCCCCGTCTCGATACGGATGCCGGTATCCGGGCTCCTCCGAGTCGTCCAGCGCGTGCTGCAGCCCATCCCAATCTCCCCGGGTGACCGCCTCGACGATGCGCGCATGCAGCATCACCATCGCAGCAAGGTTGCTCGGCGTTGTTTCGGCGAGCGCACGCGCCTCGCGAAGGTCGGCCGCGCCCGCATCCAGATCGCCCGTCACCACCCGCAGCAATCCGCGCACGGCGAGGATCTGGGTGCGGATCCAGTCCCGTTCGATCGTCTCGTTCGGCTCACCCAGGCGCTCCACCTCGACCGCGGCATCCGCCCATCGGCCCTGCCGAATCCGGATGAACGCGAGCAGCACACGCGCATGGCTGATGAAGCCCGGTCGCGAAGCGGCCGTCAGGCGAGCGCCGCGGGACAGATTGACAGCGGCGCGTTCGAGCGATCCGTGCAGGTGATTGACGTCACCGAGGGCGATGAGCGCCAAGGCATGTTCGCTGGAGAGGAGGTTGCGGCTGCGCAATGGCGCCAGCGCGGACTCGAGAGCGACAACGGCCTCGTTCTCCGTGCCGGTGTGAGCTTCGACCATGGCCGCCATTCCGAGCAGGTCGAAGCGCCCGATCTCATCGTCAGCGTCGGCCGACTCGGCATCGAGAAGGGCGCGAACCGCCGCGAGGCACCGCGCTGCCACCACCCACGCACCGGAGGCGATCGCGCCGAGTGCGACGTAGGCGATCGCCGCGCTGCGCAGCGATGTCGCGCTCGCGATGGGGCGGTCGTCTGTGGCGGCGATCTCGTCGGGGCTGATCGCCAGCACAACCAACGCCGCCTCGTCGATGCGACCCTCCCCCACGAGCACACTCGCCAGCACGCCGTCGCGCTCCACGCCCGCATCGAGCGCGGAGATGTCATCGATGTGAGACATGAGCAGGTCCACCCGGTGGCTGCGCAGCGCCATCGCGCAGGCCGCCCGCAGCATCCGAACGTCCGCCGCGTGCTGCAGGGCGACGGTGATCGCGCCTGCCGCATCTCCGCGCACCCACGACGCCCAGACGCGGTCGTGGGGCGAAGGTGCGGGCATGGCGTGTCCTGTCTTTGCGGGATGGATACATTCTGGCCCCAGCGGCACCGTCCCCGGAGGAGCCTTGTGCAGACGACGCAGATCGATCCAGCGCCCCCTCCTGCTCCGCAGTCACAACCTGCGGGTCGTCCCGCCCCCACACCCGCACTAAGTGACTGCGGAGCGATGGACGGCACGTCATGACACGCAGCGGAACCGTTGCTCGGCCGGACGCCAGATCGGGCCAGGCGATCTCTATTGGATCGCGACAGGCGGTCCAATTATGAGGTCTACTCGATGCAAGCAGTCCACTGCCATCGAGGAGGCGACACCATGCTCATACTGGCCCTGTTCGGAACGCTTTCCGCCGCCGGCATCATCGCCACGGTGCGCGCTCTCGTCACCGACGGTCAGCGGCGCATCCCGACCCGCGGTCGGTGACCGCGCGCCGACGCCTCAGGACGCCGGTCGACGACGCCACCACTGCCACACCGCGACGGCGAGCAGTCCGATGCAGGCGCCGGCAGTGTTGGCGACCATGTCGAGCTCGCTGGGCGTGCGGCGATCGAGCAGAACACCCTGCACGCTCTCGATCGCGAGCGTCAGGACGATCGCGATCGGCAGCACGAGAGCGCGATCGCGCAAGATGAGCGTCAGCAGCACCCCGAGCGGGACGAACAGCAGGATGTTCGCACCGAACTCGAGGCGGGCATATGTGAGCATCGGCGCCACCCGGGTGATGAGGCGGATGAGCGGGCCGGCGCCCGCATCCACGGGCGACGGCCAGAAGGCGATGAGGGTGAGGGCGACCAGGTAGGCGCCGAGAATCCACGCCGCGATCGAACGCTCACGCGGGGCCGCGCTGACGGTCGCCGGGGCGTCGTGCGTGGGCGGTGTCGGCGATTCCTGCGACGGCCGGCGATCGGGCGGCAGCGGGGGTCGCGGCGGCACGGCGATCTCGGTTCGGCGCGGCGGCGCAGCGATGCCCGGGCGTTGCGGTGGTGGCTGCTCGGGCATCATCCCATCATGCCCGGCGCCGTCGCCCATGGTGTTGCGGCGGCGTTACGACCGAGGCCGGTCGCGCGGGACGAGATCCGCGTCAGGAGTCGGACCAGCCCTCCAGGTCGGGGTCCCAACCGACCTCTTCATGCGGTGCCGCATACGAGACCCCGGCACGCTCCTGGTCGGGGTAATGGCGGTGGCGGCGCATGGTGGCGGCCGCCTCCGAGAAGTCCGGCTCGTCGCCGTCCCAGTCGATGGGAGCCGACAGCACGTCGTTGCCGACCCCGATCACGAGATCGGCCTGCGCCACGGACCCGTCCTCGCGCACGATCGGGATCCGTGCGGCCTCAGCCTCCCGGTGGCTGGCGATCGCGGCCGTGAGGGTGACAAGCACCTCTGCGACGTCGTCACTGGTCATGACCGACTCTCCGGCGTAGGTGATGCATCGCATGTTCCTACTGTGCCGCGTGGCTTCGACCGGAGGCCGGGGGTTGTGAATTCCGGATCGAGGGAGTAGCTCCGCCCTCGCCCAGGACTGGGCACCCGGCCTCAGCGCGGTTGCACGTTCACAACTCCTCACGCCCGCTGCATCCGCGCGGTCTTGCCGCCGATTCGGCAGGGCCGACGCGCGATCTTGAGGAGTTGTGAACGACGACCGCTGGCTACCGCCCGGCTTCGATGCGGCTGTCGCCGGTTACAGCGCGAGGTGCCGCGCGAGGTACGGGGCGAGACGCTCGCCGATGAGACGGTGGGCTTCCCGGCCGGGGTGCAGCGCGTCCGGCAGCGGAAGCCGTTCTTCGTCGGCCGCGCCGAAGAGCTCGAGGCCGTCGACGAAGGTCAGGTTCGCGTCGTCGGAGCGGCGCGAGGCGACCTCGCGCAGCGCGTCCCGGATGACCTCGAGCGTCAGTCGGCCAGCGGCGACCTCGGACGGGTCACCGGTCGCGGTGAAGCGCACGCCGCCGGCGGCGAGGGCATCCGGATCGAATGCCCCCGGACCGGGCGTGGCCTCATGGATCGCGCAATGCAGCGGCGAGATCACCAGGAGCGGAGTATCGGGATGGCCGTCGCGAATGGTGTCGAGGAAGCCGTGCACGGCGGGCACGAACGAGCGCAGCCGCATGACGTCGCCGTTCACGACGTTGACGCCGAGCTTGACGCTGATCACGTCTGCCGGGGTGTCGCGGATGACGCGCGCCATGAAGGGATCGACCATCGCACTGCCGCCGAAGCCGAGGTTGGTCAGCTCCACGCCGTCCGCGGCGCGGGCCGCGACGGCCGGCCAGATCTCGCTCGGCGCCGTCGCGTTGGAGCCGTGGCTGATCGAGCTGCCGTGGTGGACCCATCGCCGCACGCCGTCGGTTCGCGCCGGCGCGATCGGCGCGTCGACGTGCAGGTCGACGAGGCGCACGGTCTCGTTGTGCGGCAGCCAGAACTCCACCGTCGATGCGCCGTCGGGCAGATCGACGGTCACCGTGTGCGGCGCACCGTCGCGATGATCGCGGGCGCCGGTGGTCAGGTCGGTCTCGACCACATCCCCTCCGGTCAGCTCCTCTCGCGCGTGGAGCGCACCGTCGACGAACACGTCGACGACGCCGCGGGAGCGGTCGAGACCGCGAAAGACCGCGCGGGTGGTGTGGAGGGTCAGGGCGACGCGGGATCCGGTCGTCTCGAAGGCGACGCGCACCCCGGACGGCTGCGACTCGCGGTCGAGCAGCAGCGGGTCGGGGAACCGCTCACGCACCGCACGCGGGAGGCGGTGCACCGCCACGCCCTGAGCATCCGGGGCGAGCTCCGCGGCGCCGCGCACGATGTCGAGGGTGAGCGGGTGGCTGATCATGCGGTGTTCTCCGGGTCGCTCGGGTGGATGCGTTCGGTCGGCCAGGTCGAGAGGGCCCGGTCGAGAGCGTCGACGGCAGCGCGCCACGAGGCATCGGTGGGCTCGGCGCGATGGGAGAACGCGTCGTTGCGCGTGAGCGCGAGGTAGCCGTTGATCGTCGCTCCCACGAAGCGGGCGGCGTGCACGCGCTGGTCGTCGGGCATGGGATAGCCGCGGAGCGTCGCGAGGGTCAGCGATCCGACGCGCGCGGCCTCTGAGGAGGCCACCGTGGACGGGCTCGCGACACGTTGCAGGAGCTCCCATCGCCCCGGATGCGCGGTCGCGTATGCGCGGTGCGCGTCGGCGAAGGCGCGGAGGGCGTCGGCTCCGGCGAGGCCGGCGACGGCATCCGCCACCGCCGCCGCGAGCTCACCGAGCGCGAGCACGTGCGCGCCGTCGAGGAGTGCCGAGAGACCGGCGACGTGCTCGTAGAGGCTCGCCGGCTTGACGCCGACCTCGCGGGCGACCGACGACACCGTCACCGCCGCCGCGCCGTCGCGGTCGGCGAGGCGTGCGGCGGCGTCGACGACGGCGGCTCGGGAGAGGTTCGCGCGGGGCATACGCGTTAACCTACATGCTTTAGGTAATACGGGTGCTAATGCAGGGAAGGCCCGCGACGGTCCTATAGCTGTCAAGTGGTGAGTAGGTCGGTTTTGAGGGCGTTGTAGGTTTCTCTGGCGATGGCGCGTTTGAGGCATCGGAGGATGTCTCGGGTGGTGAGTCCTTTGGCTGCTCGGCGGGTGGCGTAGTCGCGGGTGCGGGGGGCGGAGCGTAGTCGGCCGACGGCGATGAGGTGGAGGGCCCGGTTGGCTTGTCTGTCGCCGCCGCGGTTGAGGCGCATGCGTCGGGTTTTGCCGGAGGATGCCGGCAGTGGTGCGGTGCCGGTGAGTTTCGCGAAGGCTGCTTCGTTTCCGAACCGGTCGAGGTTCTCGCCGGCGCAGACCAGGAGGGTCGCGGCGGTCTGTGTGCCGATCTGGGTGTGG
>NZ_BTGO01000020.1:0-65119 GCF_042846595.1 Microbacterium sp. MTN4-26 | reverse complement strand
AACGCGCCCATGTTCTCGACGTCGGTCTTACCGCCGAGGGCCCAGTCTTCGCGGTGGTCGATGTCGCATTCGGTGGCGGGTCTGCGGCATCCGGGGAACCGGCACCGGATATCCCGCGCCACCAGATACCGTTTCTGCGCCGGTGTCGCGAAGCGTCGATCGACGGCGAGCACCGTTCCGGTGATGGGGTCGAGGAAGACCCGGTCGAAACCGGGGGCGTTGCCGGCGAGGATCTTCGCCGTCTCCGGATCCACCGCGCACTTCCCGTTCAGCTGCGCCCCACCCAGGGTCGTTCCCGCGAGCGTGGTCGCGGGGACGGTCACCTGCACGTGCCCACGGATCGCACCCAACCCACCCTCGACCCCGGTCGGGTCGACGGAGGGGGAGGCGGTGAGCATCATGTCCAGCAGCAGGTCGGTGCGGATCTGATCCAGCGTCCGCTCATCGAACCACACACTCGGCTCCGAATCGACGTCACCCGTCCCCACGTCGGCACCGTCCGCCTTCGATGCCTCGTCGTCGCCCGTCCGCGTCTCGGTGGTGTTGCGTCGTGCCGCCCGGTCGGCGGCTTTGATCGTCTTCCCCTGCCGGGTGAGCCGGTCGTAGACCCCGTGGACCTCCACGGACGGTCCGATCGCACCGAGCATCGACATCCCATCCCGCAGGTCCTCCACCCAGATGCGTCGGTCCAGCACGGCATCATCGTGACGTTCCTGCATCGACAGAGGGTTGAGGTTCTCCGCGACCTGCTCCGCATACGACCGCACCCTCGCCGCAGACGTCGTCTCCGCATACCCCAGCACGTCCCGCTCGTAGCTCTCTCGAGCCCCCGGGTCGGCAAGCTCCGCACCGGTGTCGACGATCACCTTCACATGTGCCCGGGACACCCGGCCCGCGTGCCACGACTCCCACGCCGCCGGGAACTGGGTCACGGTGCGGTGCGCGTCGAACAGGCGGGTCTGCATCGTGCGGTCACTGACCCGCTTCGCCACCGCAAGCTCCGCCGCCATCGCGCGCAGCGGCATCTCCCGCTCCCGCGTCGACGCATCCCGCAACCGTGCCGTCTGCTGCTGGGCGAGGTCATACGCCTCGGCATACAACCGCTCACGCTCCGCCTGAATCCGCGCCTCCGCCACATCGAACGCCGCGATCTCCGCAACCAGCTCACGCGTGCGAACCCGGTCCGCCCCACCCTGCTGGTCGATCGCCATCACAACCCCCGCTCGATCCCCGACTACTTCGAGCGTAGAACCAACTTCAGACATTGATGCGACGTAATGCGGGGCATGGGGACAAATAATTCATACACAAGTACGAAAATGTGAAGACGTGATCCGATCCCATTGCGATCACCCGACCATCGCAAGTGGAGCGGTTGCACCGCTTCGGGGCGACGCGCCCGCTACCGCGGCGTGACGGATCGCAGCCCGTCGGCGATCGGGGCCATCCGGCGCCGAACGTAGGCATCCAGCGGCTCGTCGATATCGCTCGTCGTCCATTCGTCGGTGCAGTGCGCGGCAGCGGCAACGAGGGCATGGGCGAGCAGGTCGACGAGTCCCGAATCCACCTCCGGCGCTCGTGCGGCCGCCGCGTCGCGCAGATGGTCCGTCAGTTGCGTGACGGACAAGGACATGAAGGCACGCAGCTCCTCGTCCTGGTCCACGACGCGGCGGCGACGCTGGAGCTGCTCCCGCTCCGCGGCGTCGTATCGGGCATGGAGAAGGATCGCCCTCAGGATCAGGTCGACCACCGAGTCCGGCGTCTCTTCGTCGGCGAGCGCATCAGCGGCACGCTCGGCGCGTCGATCGAAGTCCTTCCACAGCAGGTCTCGTTTGGACGGGAAGTAGGAGAAGAGCGTCGTGCGGCTGATCCCCGCGGCCTGCGCGACCTCACTCAGCGAGGTCTTCGCGTAGCCCTGGGCGAGGAAGAGCTCGATGGCGACGTCGCGGATCTCTTCGTGCGAGCTTTCGCGGGGACGCCCGCGACCACGAGCGGTCATCGCCCCAGTTTCCCCTATGTCTTATTTTCCGAACTATGTACAGTTATTCGCGCATCGGACGAAAGGACGAACAATGAAGTCAGTGCACGTGACGGGACCCGACACCGTCTCCTGGGTGGAGGTCGCCGAACCCGAGGTCGGCGCCAACGATGTGCTCCTCGCCGTGAGGGCGTGCGGCATCTGCGGCTCAGACGCCTTCTACACGCACGTGGGCGGCATCCCGCCCCGCCAGGGCGCGACCCCCCTTGGCCACGAACCCGCCGCGGAGGTGACGGCCGTCGGCTCCGCGGTCGAGGGCATCCACGTCGGCGACCACGTCGTGATCGACACGATGCGTTTCCAAGACGGACTACTGGGCAGCGGCGGTGCGCAGGGCGCCCTGACTCCGACAGTGCTCGTGAAGGACTTCCAGCCCGGGGTGCAGCTGCGCGTCATCCCCGACGACATTCCCTGGGAGGTCGCGGCTCTCAACGAGCCGATGGCCGTCGCCCATCACGCCGTCAACCGCTCCGGGGCTGCGGAGGGGGATCGGGTCGCGGTCTTCGGTGCCGGCCCGGTCGGGCTCGGCGTGCTCCTGTCGCTGAAGTCCAAGGGCGTCGCGCACGTGGTCGTCGTCGACATCCAGCCGGGCCGCCTCGACAAGGCGCTCGCGATCGGAGCCGACGCCGTGATCAACTCCGCCGAGGAGGACGTCGCCTCCCGCCTGGCGGAACTGCACGGTGCCGAGGCGGACCCGTTCGGCCGCCAGCAGCACGCCGCAACCGACATCTACATCGACGCCGCGGGCGTGCCGAGCGTGCTCGAGACCGTCTTCGCGTGCGCGAAAAGCCGGGCCGTGCTGACCATCCCCGCGGTGCACAAGCAGCCCGTTCCGGTCGACTTCGGGCAGATCCTGCGCAGCGAGATCGACATCCGCATGTCGATGGGCTACCCCACGGAGATCTTCGAGGTCACCGACGCGATCATCGCGCATCCCAGGAAGTACGCGCAGATCATCAGCGACGTGCTCCCGTTCGAGCGCGCGCTCGAGGCGCTGGAGCTGGCGAAGACGCCGGGCGCAGCCGACAAGGTCGTGGTGACCTTCGGCGACTGACCCGTGGCCCGCACCGATGCCCCCGGGGCTACGACTGGTGCTCGTAGGCCGGCGCAGGCGTCTCGACCCCGGGGCTGTCGTTCGCCGCGAGCGCGAGCCAGGTCTCGACGACCGTGTCGGGGTTGAGCGAGAGCGACTGGATGCCGCGGCCGACGAGCCACTGCGCGAAGTCCGGGTGATCGCTCGGCCCCTGTCCGCAGATGCCGACGTACTTGCCCTGTCGCCGACACGCGTCGATGGCCGTGCCGAGCAGGTGCAGCACGGCGGGATCGCGCTCGTCGAAGGCTGATGCCATGAGAGACGAGTCGCGGTCCAGCCCCAGGGTCAGCTGCGTCATGTCGTTGGAGCCGATCGAGAACCCGTCGAAGTGCTCGAGGAATTGCTCTGCGAGCACGGCGTTGGCGGGCAGTTCGCACATCATGACGACGCGAAGCCCGTTCTCGCCGCGGCGCAGGTCGTTCTGCGCGAGCAGGTCGACGACGGCCTTCGCCTCGCCGACCGTTCGCACGAACGGCACCATGATCTGCACGTTGGTCAGTCCCATGTCATCGCGCACCCGGCGCAGGGCCTCGCACTCCAGGTCGAAGCACGCGCGGAAATCCGGAGAGACGTAGCGGGCGGCGCCGCGGTATCCGAGCATCGGATTCTCTTCGTCGGGCTCGTAGAGCGACCCCCCGATGAGGTTGGCGTACTCGTTCGACTTGAAGTCCGACAGGCGCACGATCACCGGCTCCGGCGCGAAGGCAGCGGCGATCATGGACACGCCCTCGGCCACGCGCTGGATGAAGTACTCCTTGGCCGACGGATACGCGGCGGTGCGCTCCCGGATGTCCTCGGCGAGCGCACCGTCGAGCCGGTCGAGTTCCAGCAGGGCCCGAGGGTGGATGCCGATCTGACGGTTGATGATGAACTCCAGCCGAGCCAGGCCCACACCCGCGTGCGGCAGACGCGAGAAGGCGAACGCCTGGTCGGGGGTGCCGACGTTCATCATCACCTTGACGGGGGCCGCCGGCATCCGATCGAGCTCGGTCTGCTCCTCGGCGAACTGCAGGAGCCCGTCGTACACGAGACCGTCATCACCCTCGGCGCACGAGACGGTCACCTCCTGGCCGTCTTTCAAGGCATGGGTGGCCACGCCGGTGCCGACGACGGCGGGGATGCCGAGCTCGCGGGCGATGATCGCGGCGTGGCAGGTGCGTCCGCCGCGGTCGGTGATGATCGCCGAGGCGCGCTTCATGATCGGCTCCCAGTCGGGATCGGTCATGTCGGCCACCAGCACGTCGCCGTGGGCGAAGTCGTGCATCTGGTCGATCGAGGTGAGCACCCGCACGCGGCCGGAGCCGATACGCTGCCCGATCGCGCGCCCCTCGACGAGCACCGCACTTCGCTCGGCGAGCACAAAGCGGCTCAGCACGTTCGCGGATTTCCGCGACACGACGGTCTCGGGGCGCGCCTGCAGCACGTAAATCTGGCCGTCGTTGCCGTCTTTGCCCCACTCGATGTCCATGGGGCGGCCGTAATGGGCCTCGATGACGAGGGCGATCCGGCCGAGCTCCTGCACCTCCGCATCGGTGATCGAGAAACGCGAGCGTTCGGCGGCATCCACCTCGACGAAAGCCGTGCTGCCGTCGACGTGCTGCCCGTTCGCGTAGCGCATGGCGATCGCCTTCTCACCGACGCTGCGCTTGAGGATCGCGGGGCGGCCGGCACGCAGACCCGGCTTGTAGACGTAGAACTCGTCGGGGTTGACGGCGCCCTGCACGACCGCCTCGCCGAGGCCGTAGGAGCTCGTGACGAACACCGCGTCATCGAAGCCCGACTCGGTGTCGAGGGTGAACATCACGCCCGAGGCCCCGATGTCGGAGCGCACCATGCGCTGCACTCCGGCCGAGAGGGCGACGTCGTGGTGGTCGAAGCCGTGGTGCACGCGGTAAGCGATCGCTCGGTCGTTGTAGAGCGAGGCGAACACACGACGGATCGCGCTCAGGATGTTCTCGATGCCGCCGATGTTGAGGAACGTCTCCTGCTGACCGGCGAACGAGGCGTCGGGGAGGTCTTCGGCGGTGGCGCTGGAGCGAACAGCCCACGTGACCGCCGTGGGATCGGACTCACCCGCGACGAGGTCCGCGTAGGCCGAGCGGATGTCGGCTTCGAGGTCGGCGGGGAACGGCTGCTCCTCTATCCAGGCACGAACACGCGCGCCCAGGTGGGTGAGCGCCGCGACGTCGTCGATATCGATGCCCTCGACGGCGGCGCGGATGCGAGCGTCGAGCTCGCCCTCGGCGAGAAACCGCTCGAAGGCGTCGGCGGTCGTGGCGAAGCCCGGGGGAACCCGGATGCCCGCGGACGCCAGGTGAGACACCATCTCGCCGAGCGACGCATTCTTGCCGCCCACCTGGGCGAGGTCGTTCATGCCGATCTCGTCGAAACGCAGGATGTTGGTCATGGGCTGGGCCTTTCGTGGGGTCGGTCGCGCAGATTCATGGACTGCAGGATCACGGCGGACATCTCCTCGACGCTGCGGGTCGCGGAGCTGAGGAACGGAAGGTGCGTGCGGCGGTAGAGGTCTTCGGCCCGGCGGAGCTCGAGCGTGCACTGGGCGAGGCTCGCGTAGGTGGAGTTCGGGCGGCGCTCGTGGCGCACCTGGCTGAGACGGAGCGGAGTGGTGGTCAGCCCGAAGCAGCGGTCTGCGTGCGGGGCGACGATGCGCGGCAGACCGTCGGTCGGAAAGTCGTCGTCAGTGAGCGGATAGTTCGCGACAAGGAGCCCGTAGTGGAGGGCCAGGTACATCGTCGTCGGCGTCTTCCCGCACCGCGAGGGCGCGACGATGATCACATCGGCGCTCGCCAGGTCGCGCCCGCTCTGGCCGTCGTCGTGTTCGATCGCGTACTCAACGGCCCGCATGCGGCGGAAGTACTGCTCGAGGTCCCCGAGCCCGTGGTACTGCCCGGAGCGCGTCTCGGCGGAGAACATCCATGTCACCGATCTGCTGCCCGCACACCGGTTGGGCGGGCTCGTCGACGCGGCCGTCATCCACGGCGGCCAGGGCACGGTGCAGACCGCCTGTGCCACCGGTGTGCCTTTCGTCGGGATGGGCCTGCAGCCCGAGCAGACGTGGCATGTGCGGGCGTGCGCGTCCCGCGGCAACGCGATCGCCCTGTCACGGAAGGATGCGGGCACGCCGGCCTTCCTCGACGCCGTGCGGCACGTGCTCGCCGACCCGGGCATCGGTCTGGCGGCCGACGAGGTGCGCGACGCCTACGAGGGTGCCGACGGCGCCGCCGCGACCGCGCGCCTCATCGAGGCGGCCCTCGCCGCCTGAGTCGCGTTCCGCGGGAGACGCGGATCAGTGCGGCGCGAGGGTGAACGACGACACCGTGGGCGCCGACGTGGCGGCCACCTGCAGCCCCACCGTCATCGTCTGACCCGGCGAGAGGGATGCGGCCCACCCCGCACCGTCGCACGTGATCGTGCTGCCGGCGAGGGAGCAGTCCATGCCCCACGCGTTGACGATCCCCGTCGCTGTCGGCGAGGTCCACGACGCCGTCCACCCGGATTGGTGCGACGCCGCGGTGACCACGACATTCGCGACGTAACCCTGTCCCCAGACGCTGGTGGGCTCGAGCGATCCCGACAGCGCAGCCGGGCCCGGCGTCACCGTGGGCGTGGGGGCCGGCATCGGCGTGAGGGTCGGGGTCGGCGTGGGGGTCGACGTCGGCGTGAGGGTCGGGGTCGGGGTCGGCGTGGGCGTCGGCGTCGGCGTGGCGCTCGGGCTGGGCGAGACGGTGGGCGTCGGGACCGGCCCGACGCTTTGGGCCAGCAACGGCGCGAGGGCGGCGACCTTGTCGGCTTCCGGGGTGCGCCAGTCGTCGGCGACGATGCCGCCGGTGTCGCCCGAATTGGGGTTGAACGACCAGAAGGCGAAGCTCATGTCGTTCTCGTCGAGGTAGGCGATGATCTCGTCGAACCACAGCCGGTCGCTGTCGGTCTCGAGCTTGGTCCCGAACTCGCCGAGCAGCACCGGCGCGATGCCCTGCTTCTGGATATAGCCCCAGTTGGTGTCCCACACCGAGGTGAGGTTGTCCGGGTAGTCCGACGCACCGAACCAGTTCTGCCACGCGACCGACGCCGGGTAATCGTGCGGCGAGTAGACGACGCGATCGGCGACCTCGAGCACCACCGGGTCATCGGCGACACCGCGCAGGCCCCCGCCCCACCACGTCCAGCTCCCGTCGACGTCGCGACCGACACCCTCCACGATGATGAGCAGGTTCGGGTTCGCGGCGAGCACCGCGTTGCCGGCTCGCGTTGCCGCAGCCGGCCAGTCGACGCTCGCGTCGCCGCATCCCCAGCACGCGCTGTCGTGGGGCTCGTTGTGCAGATCGGCGCCGATCACCGTCGGATCGTCGGCGTAGCGCTCGGCGAGCATCACCCAATCGTCGATCCACTGCTGTTCGTCGACCTCCGAGGTGTACCAGAGCGAGGACTGTCCCGAGGTGGTCGGACGGTGGCGATCGAGGATCACATCGAGCCCGTACGCGCTTGCGCGGTCGATGACCGCGTCCATCACCTGCAACGGCGTGAGGCCCACGAGGTCGGGATTGGCGTTCGCGTCGATGGAGGATGTGCTCGATGCGGTGAGGCACTCGTTGGCGTAGGGCAGGCGGATCGCGTTGAATCCCAGCCCCGCGATGGTCTGCAGCCCCTCATCGAGTGAGATCGTCCACAGGCCGTGCGGCGCACAGTTGGACGTTTCGAGACCGAACCAGGACACGGCACGGATGGTGTGCGCCTCTCCCGCCTCGGTGACGATGCGTGCACCGTCGGTGTGCAGCCAGCCGGACTCGGAGGCGGATGCGGGCGCCGAGACGACGCCGAACCCGGCGACGAGGGCGACCGCGGCCAGAAGGGCGCTTGCGCGAGAACGCAGGCGCGTGGGGATCCGCTGTGACATCGATGCGCCCTCCGCTTCCCTCCCCAGCGAGAGACCACCGTAGCGCGTCCGCCGTTTCGCGCGGGTGAATTCCTCAGGCGAGCGGTTCGGTGAACGGCTCCTGCGCGGGGTCGGCGGGGGGATGAGGCCCGTCCGCGGCCGGCTCGCCGGCAGCGGCGTCCTCGTTCGGGTTCGCCTCCGACCGCGGTGCGGTCTGCACCGCACCGATACTTGCGACGATCACGAGTCCGATCCCGACGACCTCGAGCCAGGACAGAAGCTGACCGAGAAGGAGGAACCCGGCGAGGGCCGCGGTGGCGGGCGCAAGGCTCATGAGGATCGCGAACGCCGCCGCGGGCAGACGGCGCAGCGCCACGAGCTCGAAGGCGTAGGGGATCGTCGACGACAGCAGCGCGACGGCGGCACCGAGACCGAGCAGCTCCGGCCGCAGCAGCGCCTCGCCGGCCGATGCGATGCCGAACGGCAGCGCGATCACTGCTCCCGCGGTCATCGCCAGGGTCAGCCCCTCGAGCTTCGGGAATCCCCGCCCGACGCGCGCCGAGGCGAGGATGTAGAACGCCCAGCTCGCGGCGGCCCCGAGGGCGAAGAGCACGCCGATCGGATCGAGGCGCTCCCATCCGCCTCCGCCGAGCGCGACCACACCCATGAGGGCGATCGCCGCCCACAGCCACGCGGATGCGCGACGGCTCGCAATGATCGACAGCGTGAGCGGACCCAGCACCTCGATCGTGACCGTCACGCCGAGTGGCAGCCGCTCCAGCGCGAGATAGAACAGCCCGTTCATCACGGCGAGCACGACACCGAAGCCGACCACCGCCGCCCACCCGTCGCGCGTGTGTCCGCGCAGGGCCGGCCGGGCGATGATCCAGAGCAGCACCGCGGAGAACACCAGCCGCAGCATCACCATGCCGAGGGGGCCGACCTCCGGGAACAGCAGCACCGCGAACGATGCGCCGATCTCCTGACAGGCGAGGCCGGTGATCACCAGCAGCACCGCGGTGGCGTTGCCGGTGCGCACGCTCACCGAGGCGTCAGCCTTCGGCGTCGGGTATCGGACAGATCGCGCGATCGGCGATCTGCGCGTGGAACTGCTCCGCCGTCCACGGCAGCCCCGCGGTCGGTGCCTCCTGGCCGGAAGCAGCGGGCGCCTTCGACGCGATCGCGGCGAGCTCCCACGCGAGGTATGCGGGGAACGCCACGCCGCCGGCGGAGTTGTTCAGCACGAGGGCGACGGTCAGGCCGGTGTCGGGATCGGAGAACGCCGCGGTCGAATAGCCGAGGGTCGTGCCGAACTGACCGATGAGCGAGCCGGTGATGCGGGCTCCCCCGGCCGTCGTCTGCCATGACGGGGCATCACCGTAGGCCGGCTTGGCGTCGTCGAAGCGCTCCGTGTCATCGGGGAGCAGCGCACCCGTCGCGAGCGCCTGCGCGTAGCGGCCGAGATCCTGAATCGAGCTGGTCACACCGGAATCGGTGAACCCGATGCTCGACGACGACTCCGTGTAGTCGGTCGGTTCGGCGCAGTTCAGACCCTCTTCGCCCCGCAGCGACTGGTATCCGGGCAGCGGGTTCGCACCGGGCTCGGCGGGCGCCGCGCCCGGAAGCTCGGTGGAGGTCAGCTCGAGCGGCTCGGTGACGTACTCGGCGATGAGATCGGATGCCGACATGCGCGTCGCATTCTCCAGCGCCTGGCCGAGCAGAACGTAGCCGGCATCGGACTCCCGGAAGGTCGCGCCGGGCTCGGCATCGCTGCGATCGGATAGCCCGAAGCTGGCCAGGAACGCGGGATCCCACTCGCGTCCGGGGAACTCGAGCCAATCGGCTTTCAGGTAGGGCTCGTACGAACCGACACCCGATGTGCCGTCGCACAGCATCTCCAGGGTGACGGCCTCGAGGTCGGGCACGCCGGTGACATAGTCGGTGACGCTGTCGTCGAGGGACACCGTGCCCTTCTCATCGAGCACGTACAGCACGTCGCACGTCATCGCGCGGGTCACCCGACTGGCACGGAAGGTCATATCCTCGGACACCGCGGCCCCGTCCGGACCGGTCGTTCCGAGACCCGCCACCCACGAGCCGCTCCACGGTGCCCAGACCCCGACGATCGCGCCGGTCGCACCGGATGCCGCCATCGCCTGCTCGGCCGCCGCCTGCAGCTCCTGCTGGATCTCGTCGGTGAACCCGCCCTCGACCTGCGCGGGAACGTCGATCTCGACGGTGGCGCCGCCCGAGCACGCCGAGGCGGTCAGGGCGACGGCAACGGCCATCGCCGAGACTCCCAGAATCCTGCGGCGCAACATGTTCTTCGACTTCCCACCCCCCGGTGACCTCTGAATTCAAACACACGCACGTAACGACTCGGTCACAGCACGGCGAGCATCCGCCCTTACGCTATGCTCCGTGACTCACGTTTTCGATCCCGACGTCCAGACCGCGATCCTCCGCCACATGAACGGCGATCACACCGACGACAACCTGCTCATCACCCGCGCGTTCGCTCCCGAGCGCGACATCGCCGCGGCCACGATGACCGGCTTCGACGGCGACGGCGGCGTGTGGGAGGTCACCTCCGCCGCGGGAACGGTCACCGAGGTGCGCATCCCGTGGCCGGGCGGCACGATCTCGGAACGCCCCGAGGTGCGTCGCGAGGTCGTCGCGCTGTATGACGAAGCGTGCCGCCGCCTCGGGGTCGAGCCCCGACCGCACGCCTGACGCGCACCCGTCTCGAAATCCACGGTTAGGTTCACCTAACTCTTCCCCTACAATGGCGACATGAGCGAGGTCATCTCCTTCTCCAGCGCCCTGCGCGAGCGGTCCAGCACGGCCCATGCTTCGAGCGAGCACGCCGGCTTCATGGCCGACCTCGTGCGCGGCGACGGCACCCGCGACGATTACATCGCTCTCACGGCGCAGCACTGGTTCATCTACCAGGCGCTCGAAGCGGCCGCCGACCGCATGCGCAACGACCCGGTGGCGAGGGTCTTCATCAGCGACAAGCTGACGCGCCTTCCCGCTCTCGAGGCCGACCTCGAGTTCCTCATCGGACCCGACTGGCGCGAGAAGATCGCTCCGCTGCCCACCACGCAGCGCTACGTCGAGCGCATCAACCTCGTGGGCACCACGTGGGCCGGCGGCTTCGTCGCGCATCACTACACGCGCTACCTCGGCGACCTCTCCGGCGGCCAGTTCATCGGGCGGCTCATGTGCCGCCGATTCGGCTTCGAGACCAACGGCGTCGGCTTCTATCTCTTCGAAGACATCGCCGACCCGAACGCCTTCAAGGACGTCTACCGCGAGCAGCTCGACGCCGCCCCGTGGGACGACGCCGAGAAGGAGCGCGTGATCGACGAGGTGCTGGTCGCCTACCGGTTCAACACCGAGCTGTTCGAGGACCTCGCCCGCGCCAAAGCCGCGGCGATCGCCTGACTCACCGCGGACTCGCCGCACCCGCTGAGCGCACCTCGCGCATGAATCGCCGCACGTCCTCATCCACCCGGATGTCGCTCGGCCGCAGCGGGCGCGACAGGTACAGCCCATCGAGCGACGTCAGTCGCGACAGCGCGACATAGGTCTGGCCCGGCGCGAAGGCGCCCGAGCCGAGATCGATGACGGCCCGGTCGTACGTCTTGCCCTGCGACTTGTGGATGGTGACCGCCCACGCGAGCCGCAGCGGGAACTGGGTGAACTCGGCCACGATCTCCCGCGTGAGCGACTTCGACGCGGGATCGTACGCGTAGCGGAACCTCTCCCACACGGCCGGTTCGACGTCGAACTCCTCGCCGTCGACCTCGACCCGCACGTTCTCGCCGGCGATGCGCGTCACCGTGCCGATCGTGCCGTTGACCCAGCGCGGCGGCTCGCCGAACGACGCCGTGTCGTTCCGCAGGAACATCACCTGCGCACCGATCTTGAGCTTCAGCTCGGCGTCGGCCGGATACGCGTCGCCGCGCCCGAAATCGCCGTTGATGTCCGCCGCCGCGGTCTGCGATCGTCCCGGCAGGGCATCGAGGTGCCGTCGGTTGATGTTGTTCACGATGTCGTTGCGCGTGGCGAGCGTGATGATCGGTGTCTCGTCGGCCGTGGGGTCCGGCGGCGTGCGCGCGCCGGTGTCGTTGAGGATCTTGGCGATGTCGGCGGTGACGACGCCGTGGCGCACCGCGTTCAGCATCGCCTTGAACTCCGGATCGGCCTGACGGTGGATCTCGGCGAGCTCGCGCACGTGCAGCTGCGCGCCGTGCGATCCGATGTCGATGATCCCGTCGCCGCCGACATCGCCGACCCACACCTTGGCGTCGAAGAACCAGAACGACCGGTAGTGATCCCGGATGTAGCGCAGCTCGTCGCCGCGCGGAGGCACCGGCGCGAGCTGATACGGGTCGCCGAACATGACGATCTGCACGCCTCCGAACGGCTCACCACGGCGCCCCCGCGCCTGCCGCAGCGAGCGGTCGATGCCATCCATGAGGTCGGCATTGACCATCGAGATCTCGTCGATGACGAGGGTGTCGATGGCGTTGAGGATCTTGCGCGTGGCATCGGACTGGTCGATCTCGCTGTCGGCGATGAGACCGATCGGCAGCCGGAAGAGCGAGTGGATGGTCTGACCCTCGACGTTCAGCGCCGCAACGCCCGTCGGTGCGCAGACCGCGATCTGCTTGGACGTGTTCCACGCCAGGTGCTGCAGCAGCGTGGACTTCCCGGTGCCGGCGCGACCGGTGACGAACACGTGCTCGCGGGTGTCCTCGATGAGACGGAAGAGCGACTCCTGCTCGAGGGAGAGGGCGCGCGTGGTCACCGGTTCATGGTAGCCATGCGACGCCGCATGACGGCATCGGGCGGTCGGTCAGGCGGACTTTCCTAGACTGGGGGCGTGGAGCGGGGGGCGACGGATGCCGCACCGGAGGCGTCGCATGCGCCTCCGGCACCGGGCGCGCCCGCCAGGCGCCGATCGCGGGGCGGCAGGCTCGGGCGCGACCTGACCGTCATCGTCGTGATCACCGCACTCGTGCTGGCCGGCCTCGCGGTCGCCGCCACGCTGGCCTACCGCGAGTTCTACAGCCCCTCGGCATTCGTGCGTCACTACCTGCATCTGCTGCACGACAACGACGCCGCCGGGGCGCTCGCCGTTCCCGGCGTCGCGATCGACAGCGCCGAGCTGCAGGCCGCGGGACTCGAGACACCCGACTCCGACGCCCTCCTGCGCGCGGCGGCGATGGGCTCGCTGCGCGATGTCTCGATCGTGTCGGAGGTGTCCGACGGCGAGGTCACCACGGTCATCGCGGAATACGACGCCGGCGGCGTTCCCGGCACCGTCACTTTCGAGGTCGAGCACACCGGCTGGATCGGCATCGCCCCGACCTGGGCCTTCGCCACGAGCCCCCTCGCCGTGATCGACCTGTCGGTGGAGGGGTCGATGGAGTTCGCGGTCAACGGGTTCGAGATCGACAAGAGGCAGGTCTCCCCCGACGGCGTGGACGCCGACCCCACCGCGCCGATCTCGATGCTCGTGTTCTCCCCCGGCCTCTATTCGGTCTCCGTCGACACCGCGATCGCGGCGACGCCCGGGGTGGCGGTGCTCAGCGACGCCCCGCTGACAGAGGTGCCGGTCACCGTCGCAGCCGAGCCGACCGAGGAGTTCGTCGAGGTCGTGCAGGATCGCGTCGAGGACTTCCTCACGGCGTGCGCCACGCAGGAGGTGCTGCAGCCGACGGCGTGCCCGTTCGGCTACACGGTCGACGATCGCATCGTCGGTCTGCCGTCCTGGTCGATCACGGAGCAGCCCGCCGTCACGGTCGAACCCGACGGAGCGAGCTGGAAGATCCCCGCGACCGAGGCCGTCGCCCGCATCGACGTGCAGATCCAGTCGTTCTTCGACGGCAGCATCCGCGACGTCAGCGAAGAGGTGCCGTTCCTCGTCACCGGCACCATCACCGTGCTCCCCGACGGCAGCGCCTCGATCGTGGTCGGCGCCGGCTGACGTCAGGCCCTGGCACCGCCCGCGTCGGTCTCGACGAGCTCGGCGCGCCGGGCGCCGCGGCCGAGCGCGAACGTGGCACCGAGGCCGACGACCAGGAAGCCTGCCGCGGTGAGCGCCGACAGCCGGGTCCCGTCGGAGAACGCCGCTCTGGCGGCAACCGCAGCCACCCCGGACGGATCGTTCTCATCAAGCACCGCGATGGCAGCACCCGCGCTGTCGACGACCGATGAGACGATCTGATCCCGCTGCGCCTCGGGCACGCCCGCATCGTCGAGGCTGTTCGAGAGGATGCCGCCGGTGGACGTGAACAGCACCGTGCCGAGGATGGCGATGCCGAGCGCCGAGCCGACCTGGCGCGAGGTCGACTGCGTGCCCGATCCCTGCCCGGAGAGGTCGACCGGAACATCCTGCAGGATGACGCCGGTGAGCTGCGCGGTCGCGAGGCCCACCCCGATCCCGTAGACGAACAGGGCCGGCAGCAGCCATCCCCACACCGCGTCGGGAGCGATGACGACCGCGACCGCCACAACGCCGACGATCTCGGCGGCGATGCCGAACCGCACGATGACGATCGGGTCCACGCGGCCGCTGGTCGCCCCCGCGATGCCACTGGCGACGAAGGAACCGACGGCGAGCGCGAGCAGCACCAGGCCGGTCTGCAGGGCGTCGAAGCCGAGCACGAACTGCAACCACAGCGGCAGCGACAGGATGAGACCGAACTCGCCGAGCGCGATCACCAGCGCGGCGATGTTGCCGTTCGAGAACGATCGGATGCGGAACAGCGAGAACTCCAGCAGCGATGATCGCCCACGGCGACCGCGCGAGATCCCCCACGAGAGGAAGCCGACGAGTGCGAGCGCGGAGATGACGAAGGCGACCGGCACCGGTGAGATCGTCCACGGCCACGTGAAGCCGCCGAGGGTGAACGGCTCGGCGCTGGTCCACCAGCCGTAGGTGCGGCCCTCGATGAGGCCGAACACGAGTCCTCCGAACAGCAGCACCGACAGCACCGCACCGACCACGTCGATGCCCTTCGCGCGCGCCTCCTTCGATTCGGCCACCGCGAGGGCGATTCCGATGAACACGGCGATCCCGAGCGGGATGTTGATGCCGAACGCCCACCGCCACGAGAAGTCGGTGGTCAGCCACCCGCCGAGAAGCGGCCCGACGGCGGCCATGCCCCCGATCGTCGAGCCCCACACCGCGAACGCGATGCCCCGCTCGCGCCCGCGGAAGGTGGCGTTGATCACCGAGAGGGTCGTCGGCAGGATCATGGCGCCGCCGACGCCCTGCACCAGGCGGGCGAGGATGAGCAGCTCACCTGTCGGCGCAAGCGCGGCCAGCACGGACGAACCCGCGAAGACGACGACCCCGACGAGCATGAGGCGCTTGCGTCCGAAGCGGTCGGCGAGACTGCCGAACAGCAGCAGCAACGACGCGAACACCAGCGTGTACGCCTCCTGCACCCACTGCACCTCGGTCGACGAGATGCCGAGGTCCTCGACGATCGAGGGAACGGCGACGTTGACGATCGTCGAATCGACGATGATCAGCGACACCGCGACGCTGATGAAGACGAGGCCGACCCAGCGCCGACGGTAGTGATCGGTCATCGACGCAGGGCCTCCTCGGCGCGCTTGTCGCGTTCGGCGAGCTTGGCCAGACGTGCGTTGTACTCCTCGAGCTCGGCATCGCCCGAGCGATCGGCGGCGCGGTCGCGTCGACGCTGCATGCGCTCGTCGCTGCGGCTCCACTGGATCGCCAGCGTGATCGCCACCGTGAGCGTGGGGATCTCCCCCACCGACCACGCGATGCCGCCGCCGAGGTACTGGTCATCCAACGGCGGAAGGCCCCACGCGCGCCCCATCGCGCCGTACCACTCCGAGGCCATGAGACCGGTCTGCATCATCATCGCGACGCCGAAGAACGCGTGCATCGCCATGACACCGACCAGCAGCAGCAGTCGTCCCGCATACGGCAGCCGATAGGCCACCGGGTCGACGCCGATGAGCGTGAGCGCGAAGAGATAGCCGGTGAGCAGGAAGTGCGCGACCATCCACACGTGCCCGATGTGGTCGTACAGCGCCCAGCGGAAGAGGTCGGTGTAGTAGAAGAGCCACAGCGACACCACGAACAGGCCGGCGGCGACGAAGGGGTTGGTCAGCACGCGCATGTACGGCGAGTGCACGATCCACAGAATCCACTCGCGCCCGCCGCGCGTGCCGTCGTCGCGTTTGCGGATGGCCCGTGCCGCGAGCGTCACGGGCGCTCCCGCCACCAGCAGCACCGGAATGCCCATGCTCAGCAGCATGTGGCCGAGCATGTGCACGCTGAACAGGTAATCCTGATAGGCGTTCGGGGCTCCGCACGTGACCCACACCAGCAGCAGCAGACCCGACACCCACATCACGGTGCGGTAGATCGGCCAGGCGTCGCCGCGCCGGTGCAGGCGCCACACGCCGGCGAGGTAGAAGAACAGGCCGAAGCCGGCCGCGAACGCCCACAGCACATCGATGTCCCACACCGTCAGCCAGCGGCTCGGCAGCAGTTCCGCCGGCAGCTCGTCGCCGGTGAGGTAGAACGCCGGCGACACGTCCTCCGGGATGCCGCTGTCGGTCGGCGGCGCGGTGCGGGCGAGGGCGGATGCGGCGCCGCTGGCGATGCCCATGAAGGCGAGTTCCAGGGCGATGAGCATCCAGAACACGCCGCGCGTCGCATCCGTCATGCGGTCGATGAGGCGATTGCGGTAGATCGCGCCCAGCAGGCCGATGGCCACGAGGGCGACGACCTTGACCAGCACGATGACGCCGTAGGGGGTCAGCAGGCCCCCGAGGTCTCCGATGCCGATCGCGGCGCGCACCGTTCCCGAGATCGCGACCACGATGAACGACACCAGGGCGAGCGTGGAGTAGCGCCGCATGGCCCGACGCATGGTCTCGCCGCGAACGATCGGCCGGATGAGCACCATGAGCAGCAGGCCCCCGAGCCACACGGCGGCGCCGATGATGTGCAGCACGAGGGACGACACGGCGAGGTTGTGGTTCGCCTGCTCGCCCGAGTGCCCCTGCGTGCCCATGGGCACGAGCGCGGCGAGGGCGAGGAGCGCGAGCAGGAATGACGGCGTCCACGAGCGCACCGCGAAAGCGAGCACCGTGATGATGGCGCCGAGCACGGTGGTGATCAGCCACACGCGGCCGAGTTCGGTCTCGACGAGGAAACGGCCGAGCTGGGCACCGAACTCGGGACCGAGGCTCAGCTGCGCGTTGAACGAGTCGAGGAAGACGAGGAAGCCGTTCGCGCCGGCGGCGACGGTGAACACCGCGGCCGAGACCGATGCGGCATCGAGCGCCACGTCGAACTCGCGCTCACCCGCCTTCAGCGCGTACAAGGCCACGACGAGGGTGCCGACCATGCCGGCGGCCGCGAGGTTGACCGCGAGCTTGACGACCGGGATCCCCCACCGCACCACGGGGCCCGCATCGCCGAGGATGAGGGGCGCTGCACCACCGCCGTAGGCCAGCGCCCAGACGAGTGCCAGGAGCGCGGCCGCGACGAGGATCACGGGCCCGGCGGCCCGCAGCACGCGGGGACTCACCCCCTAAGCGTAGATCGTTCCCGCTGGGGAACGACCGGAGGGGATGCCGCTCAGCGGCATCCCCTCCGGTGTGGTTCGGCGCGGTCGTTACTTGACGGCAGCCTTCAGCTTCGAGCCGGCGGTCACCTTGACGCGCTTGCCGGCGGGGATGGCGATCTCTTCGCCGGTCTGCGGGTTGCGGCCGGTGCGAGCCGAGGTCTCGACCTGCTCGAACGACAGCCATCCGGGGATCGAGACCTTGTTGCCCTTGGCCACGGCCTCCGAGACGGTGGCGAAGAGGGAGTCGAGCACGCTCGAGACGGCGGACTGGCTCTGGCCGGTCGCGCTGGCGATGCTCGCGACGAGTTCGGTCTTGGTGATGGACTTGTCAGCCATATGTGTGTCCTCCAAGGCGACGGATCGTCGCCTCTCGTTTCTTGGACCGAGCGGCGACTGCCTCCCGGCTTGGTCGGAACGACCGCCTCGAATATACCCACGAACCGCGGAATCATGCGGATTTCGGGCCTCGAGAGGGGGGTCACCCGGCGTGTCGCGGCCTCCGTGGGGCCCGTGTGACGCGTGAGACACCCTTCTCGGCTCGAGAAACACCGCGATGCGCGGTTTCTCGCGGCAATCGCGGTGTCTCACCCCGAGGGCGGTTCGAGCGTGTGCAGGGACCGCAGAGCCGCCACGACGTCGTCGTGCCACCGGCGCGCGAGCGGCAGCGCACCGGTGAACAGCGCGGTGTCGTGCGTTCCGCCGCGGTACTGCACGACGCTCGCGGCGACGCCGTCGCGTCGCAGCGCCGCGCCGTACGCGTCACCGTGGCCGCGCAGCGGATCGTACTCGGCGGTGAGGATGACCGCGGGCGGCAGCCCGCGGTGCGACGCCGCTCGTATGGGCGAGGCGAGCGGCTCGCGCGCCGCGGCGGGACGCGGCAGGCGACCGAGCGCAGCTCGCGCAGGGCGATGAGCGCCGGAATGCCGAGCGCCCACGTTGCGCGCAGGTCGAGATGGCGTCCGGTGAGGTCGACGACCGGCACCTCGAGCAGCTGCAGCCGCAGCGGGTGCCGCGCGCGGTCCCGGTTGACCAGCGTGAGGGCCGCCGCGAGTGAGCCGCCCGCGGAGGTGCCCGCGATGCCGATCCGCTCGGCGTCGATGCCCAGCTCGTCCGCGTGTGCGATGAGCCACTCCAGGCACGCGTACCCCTGCTCGACCTGGGTGGGGTACCGATGCTCGGGAGCCAGCGCGTAGTCGACGGCGATGATCGCGACGCCGGCATCGTGTGCGCGGCGCCGGAAGGCGGCATCCGTCGTGGGGTAGTCGATGCCGCCGATCCGGAACGCTCCCCCGAAGAACGCCAGCACGCCGGGCACGGGCCGTTCGTGCTGGGGCGGATGGTAGACGCGCACCCTCACGTCGGGGAATCCCGGCACCGGAACGTAGTGTTCGGTGATGCGCAGCTCCGGCCCCGGCGTGCCCACCGTCTCGAGCTCGGTGCGGTCCCATGCGAGGGCCGCGCGGCGGTGCTTCGCGCGGGCGGATGCCGGCGTTCGGGCCGCGCGGCGGCGCTTCGGACGGGCCGGCGCGGGTCGAGACTGGGGCCTGCGTCCGAGACCGGGCCGCGTGCCGCCGGGTCTCGGACGGACACCCGGGTCTCGCGGAGGCAGGAGGCCTCGCACGGCGTCGCGCACCCGGTGCCACGCCTTGCCGAGCAGGTAGCGGCGATGCACGCGCAGGCGCTCCGCGAAGAAGGGGTCCAGCGGCATCGTGGCCTCCTCGAGGCGGTGGACGGGAATCCTCGTCGGCGGGTGAGGCCCCCGTGGTGCCTGAGGCGTCCGTCGTGACCCGAGGCGTCCATAGTGCCCGAGGCGTCCATGGCGCCTGAGGCGTCCGTTGTGACCCACCGTACGCGCTCGGAACCACTCCCCCGCGTGCACGAACTCAGGCTGGGGTCTCGCGGGAAGCCCGATTCAGGCCTTTCAGCCGCATTCAGACGCCGTCAGCCTGAGACAGGGCACACGGCGATCGAGGAACGACCAACGGATGCCGGCGGGGATACGACCGGCGGGATCCGCCCGCGGGGATGACGACCGGCGGGATCCGCCCGCGGGGATGACGACCGGCGGGATCCGCCCGCGGGGATGACGAAGGCCCGGATCCAGGTGGATCCGGGCCTTCGTGAAACGCGTCTCGCTTACCAGCTCGACTTCGTCACACCGGGGAGTTCCCCACGGTGTGCCATGTCGCGGAAGCGCACGCGCGAGATGCCGAACTTCTTCAGGTGTCCGCGCGGGCGACCGTCGATGACGTCGCGGTTGCGCAGGCGCACCGGCGATGCGTTGCGCGGCAGCTTCTGCAGGCCCACGCGGGCCTCCTCACGCTGCTCGTCGGTCGAGGTCGGGTCGACGAGCTGCTTCTTCAGCTCGAGGCGCTTCGCCGCGTAGCGGTCCACGACCTCCTGGCGCTGCTTGTTGCGCGCGATCTTGCTCTTCTTGGCCATGATCAGCGCTCCTCTCGGAAATCGACGTGCTTGCGGACCACCGGGTCGTACTTCTTCAGCACGATACGGTCGGGGTTGTTGCGGCGGTTCTTGCGCGTGACGTAGGTGTATCCCGTGCCCGCGGTCGAACGCAGCTTGATGATCGGACGGACGTCCTGAGCCTTCTTCGCCATTAGAGCTTCACACCCTTCGCGACGAGGTCCTTCACAACCGACTCGATACCGCGCGCGTCGATCACCTTGATGCCCTTGGCGGACACGTTCAGGGTGACCTTGCGACCGAGCGACGGAACGTAGTAGGTCTTCTTCTGCACGTTCGGGTCGAAGCGGCGCTTCGTCCGTCGGTGCGAGTGGCTGATGTTGTGACCGAAGCCGGGAACCGCTCCGGTCACCTGGCACACTGCGGCCATGGTGTCTCCTTCTGTACCGTGAAGCCGGACGGCTCCACCCAAGATCCCTTGTCTGCGCCCCGCACCGAAGCCGTCCCGATTGCGGGTCGAGCGATGGTGTGGGGTGCGAACTACGCGCTGGAGTGCGCGCAGACAAACAACCACCCTAGCACGTCGGGCGTGTCGGCTACGACAGGGCGGCCGCTCCCCTCCCCCACCGGAAGGCGGAGACGGTCGGATCCCCCTCGATCCAGAAGCGCCACGGATACTCCGCGGTGCCGGCGACGCCGGCCACTCCCACGCGCGGACCGCGGGCGACCGCCGCGAGCGGCTCCTCGCGAAGCCACAGTCGGGCCCGCGCGCCGGCTCGCTCGTCCGGCTCGATCGCGTCGATCCCGTCGTGGACCGGATGCCGCAGGCCAACCGCGTCGCCCAGTCGACCCGGACCGCGGGCGAGGTCACGCGGTCGGCGCACGACGCCGCGACCGGCGGTCCGGCGCCGGAGCGCAGCATCCTCACCGTCGACGATCTCACCGGCGCGCAGCAGGATGCCGCCGGCTCCGCCGGCGGGGGCGGCCACGACGTTGACGCACGAGTGGATGCCGTGGCTGAGGTAGACGTAGAGGTGACCCGGCTCGCCCCACATCGTGGCGTTCCGCGCCGTGAGACCCATCCGCGCGTGCGAGCCAGGATCGGGCACGTCGCCGGTTCCGAGCCCGAGATAGGCCTCGACCTCGGTGATGCGCACCACCACCCGCTCCTCGGCGACGTCGGTCACGAGCACGCCGCCGAGCAGGCGTGGCGCCACGTCCACGGCGAGCGCGCGCAGGTCCTCGCGCGCGGCGGGGCGCAGTCCGTCGCCGACCCCGCTCATCCGGGCGGCAGCCGGCACCACGACGCGTCGAACCCCGCGAGCGCCACGATCTCCGCGTTGTCGGCGAGGGAGAGGATGTGCGTCTCGACCCGCTCGGGCAGCGGGAGCAGATACCCGTCGTAGCGGTTCGAGACGACGTCGGGGGCGATGAGCACGGCCGCATACCGCCCGCTGGGCGACACGCACGTCTGGAGAACGGTGTCTTCGTTGGGCACATCCATCACGATCGCGGTCTCACCCTCGTCGTCGACGGTCGCGATCGTGGTGGCGATGGGCTGTCCGCCCTCGTCGCGCAAGGACGTCGTGCGCAGGGTGCCGCCGCCGGGAAGAGGCTCCACGTCGTTGAGGGTGCCGAGGTCTTCTGCCGAGGCGACGAGGGGCGTCTCGTCACCGGTCGAGAGGTCGAGCACCACCCATCCTTCCGGACGATCGATGACGGCCTCCGACGTGCCGGGGGTGATGCCGGCGATCGCGTTCGCCAGTCCGAACGAGGCCGGGTTCTCCCCCGTCGGCCCGGTGAGCGTCAGGGCGCTGTCGAACCCGACGAACAGCACGCTGTCGGTGTCGGGCACGAACGACCACGAATCGACGCGCGCGTCGCTCCCCTCGACGGCGACCTGCACGGGCGCCTCCTCGGCGGCGGAGTCGTCGACCGATGCCGTGAACAGCGCACTCTCGAGGGCGCCGTCGGTGCCGACCGCCGCGTCGGTGAAGAGGTAGCCGATCCGATCGCCCCGGTCGGCGGCCTGCAGGTCGGAGATCGTGCCCTCGCCCGGCAGGGCCAGCGTGCGCTCGTTCTGCCCCTCGTGGTCGGTGACGATCAGCTGCGACTGATCGTTCTCATCCCGCACCGAGAACACCAGGTGGTCGGCGGTGATGCGGAAGTCCTCGATCGCCGGGTGCGTGAACACCGGGATCGCCTGCTCGCCGTCGAGGTCGGTGACGAAGACCGTGTCGCCGTTCTCGCCGCCGCGCTGCAGCAGGAACAGGTCGATGCCGGGGGTCGTGAAGGTTTCGGTGAGGGTCGAGGTGGCTCCGCCCCCCAACCCGGTCACGTCGTCGATCGTCACGGTGTACTCGGTCTCATCCCACAGCGGCAGGGTGAACCGCACCCCGACGCTGCGCCCCGAGGTGTCCACCGCGAACGGGACCGCCGGGGTGATCGTCACCTGCGAGGCGTCGACCTCCTGCAGCGACTGGGTCGTCGTGAAGATGACGCGGGTGCCGGATGCTTCCACGGCGGCCTCGGGATCCACCGCGACGTCGGTCGCACGCGGCCCCTGGGCGACGCTCACGGCGGCGCCGACGGCGGCGAGCACCACGAGGGTCGCGACGACGATCGCGAAGACGGCCGCGAAGCCGAGCGGGCGCCGGCGCGCGACCTCGGGCCTGTCAGTACTCATACGGGTCCTCGGGCTCGTCGATCGCGGTCACCTCGGCTGCATCGACCGTGAGGGTGCCGTCGCTCGCGGCCCGCACGGTGCCGGAGACCTCGACCCACTGCCCCGCCTCGGGCGCCGCCTGCCCGGAGGCGATCGGCACGCTGGCCGGCTGCGCGTCGATGACGCAGTGGGTGATGACCAGGCGGGTCAGGCCGAAGCCGTCGTCGGTCGGGGCGACGAATCCGGTGAGGGTCACCTCCTGGCCGTCGAAGGTCTCCGGCGAGGTGGAGGTCGCGAACACCGTCGCCCACTCGCCGATGCCGAAGGTCGAGGTGTCGCCGGATGCGGCGAGGGTCACCGCATCCTGACCCGCGAACAGCGGCGTGACGCCGACGTCTCGCGCGAGGGCCATCTCGGCAGACAGCGAGGTGGCGGGAAGGACGAGCGTCAGCAGCACGACGCCCGACGCGATGGCGCCGCCGGTGATCGACGCGGCGAGGGCGAGCGGATGCGCGTGGTGGGGGTGCGCAGGGGGACGAGCGTCGTGCGGATCGGCCTCGGACGAATGCGGCTCGTCGGGAGTGACGTGCTCGCGGGGCGGCTGGGGGATCGCGGCGGCCTCGCGAGCCGCGCGGGCCTGCGCGCGCGAGGTCGGACGCGCGTCCGCTTCCTGGAGGGTCGAGACGCCGGAGGCCTCGGGTGCTGCACTCGCGTCCGGCACCGGCTCCGGATCGCGCCGGCGCGGTCCGGGGGCGGGCTCGGACGGCGGCGGACCGTGGTCGTGCCCGTGCTCGGCTTCGGCGCCCAAGGGGAGTGCGAACGAGGCGGCCGCCCCGACGAGCAGGAGCACCGCCATCGACACCGCGAACCACGACGAGTCGGGGTTGATGTAGAGGTCGAGGTCGCCGGTGAGGGCGAGGGAGACGGTGACCACGGCGATGATCGCCGCGAGTCCGACACCGAGCCAGCGCGTGCCGAGCGCTCCGAGGTCACGCAAAGAGATTCACACCCGTCGCGATGGCGAACGCGCTGAGAACGACCACGACGACCACGCCGGCGAGGGTGCGGGTGGTGAAGGTGGTGCGCAGCAGCGCGAGCATCTTGACGTCGACGAGCGGACCGACCAGCAGGAACGCGACGATGGACCCCGGCGTGAAGGTGGAGGCGAACGACAGCGCGAAGAACGAGTCGACGTTGGAGCAGATCGACACCACCATCGCCAGCGCGATCATCGCGACGATCGACAGGGCGGGGTCGGAGCCGATCGCCAGCAGCGTCTCCCGCGGCACCAGCACCTGCACCGCCCCGGCGATCGCGGAGCCGATGATGAGGGCGGGCATCACCGCCCGCAGCTCGACGACGAACTGCGCGAGACTGCGGCGGACGCGTCCGCCCGGCTCGTGCGCGACCAGTTCGCACGTCTCGCGGAAGCGCTCCGTGAGCAGGCCATCGGGGTCGCGGTGCAGGCTGTACAGCCATCCGATGAGGTTCGCGATGAGGTAGCCGCCGACCAGGCGGGCGATGAGGATGCCGTCGTCGAATCCGAACGCGGCGTGCGTCGTGATGATGACGATCGGGTTCACGATCGGTGCCGCAATGAGGAAGGTCATCGTCTCGGGCACGCTGAACCCGCGCATCAGGAGCCCGCGCGCGAACGGCACATTCCCGCACTCGCATACGGGGATGAGCATCCCGAGCAGCGACAGCACGGCGCGACGGGCCCACGCCGCGCGCGGGAGCCACCGCTCGATGACGCCGGGCGGCACCCACACCTGCACCACGATCGAGAGCACGACGCCCAGGGCGATGAACGGCAGCGACTCGATCAGCACGCTGATCGCGAGGGTCAGCCCATCTTGCGCGCGTTGAAAGCGAGAGCGGGTAGAGCGACGGCAGCAGCAGGTCGATGGCGAACAGCGCCAGCACCACGGCCACGCCGACACCCGCCCACACCAGCGCGCGGGCGGTCGACGACGGCTCGTGGAGAGTCTCCGAGCGGCGGCGCGTGTCAGTCGACGGCACGCTCGTTCGCCTGGGCGGCCGTGCACGCGGCGCACAGGCCGAAGATGTCGACGATGTGCTCGGCCTGGGTGAAGCCGTGCTGCGAGGCGGTCGCGTGAGCCCACGTCTCGACGTCGCTCGCGGCGATCTCGACGGTCAGCCCGCAGGATCGGCAGATCAGATGATGGTGATGGCCCGGCGATTCGCAGGCTCGGTAGAGATTCTCTCCTTCGGGACTCTGCAGGGAATCGGCCTCGCCCTTGGCGGCCAGGCCCGCCAGTGCTCGATAGACGGTGGCCAGCCCGATGCCCGTGTTCTCCTCGCGAAGGTGAGCGTGCAGCGCCTGGGCGCTGACGAATCCGGGGGAATCTCCGAGCGCCTCACGCACGCGCTCGCGCTGCCAGGTGTTGCGCTCGACCATGCCGCGAGTCTACCCGCGGCGCCTGGGCAAGCCCCGGGCGATTCTTATGCGAACCGTTCGCGGGTGACGCGACCCCGCCGGCGACCGACGACGCGACAGACGAGATAGATGGCGAACGAGATGGTGGTGATGTAGGGGCTCACCGGCAGGGTGCCCGCGATCGCCAGCAGGATGCCGCCGACGGCCGAGACGAACCCGAAGACGGCCGACAGCACCGGCACCGCGAGCGAGCCGGAGGCCACGCGCATCGCGGCGGCGGCGGGAGTGACCAGCAGCGCCATCACCAGGAGCGCGCCGATGATGTGCACCGCGACGGCGACGATCAGCCCGAGCAGGAGCATGAAGCCGAGCGAGACGACCGTCGTGGGCACGCCCCGCGCGGCGGCGGCCTGCGGGTCGAGGGAGTCGAACCGCAGGGGTCGCCAGATGAGCAGCAGGCCGAGCATCACAAGCGCCCCGATGCCGATGAGCCAGCCGAGCTGATCGGACTGCACGGAGACGATCTGCCCGGTGAGCAGGCTGAACCGATTCGCGCTGCGGCCGCTGTAGAGCGACAGGAAGAGGATGCCGAGGCCGAGGCCGAAGGGCATGAGCACGCCGATGATGGAGTTGCGGTCGCGCGCGCGGGCGCCGAGCCATCCGATCAGCGCCGCAGCCACGAGGGATCCCACGATCGACCCCGTGACCACGTCGAGGCCGATGAGAAGGAACGCGGCGGCCCCGGCGAAGGACAGTTCGCTGATGCCGTGCACGGCGAAGGCCATGTCGCGCTGGATGACGAACACGCCGATCAGGCCGCCGACGAGCCCCAGCACGGCGCCGGCGACGACGGAGTTCCACACCAGCTCGAGGATCTGCCCGTAGTACGGCAGCCCGCCGAACATCGCGTCCCACACGTCAGCCCAGTTCATGCGCCGGCCTCGTCGTGGTGATGGTGGTGCTCCTCGGCATCGGGCGCGCCGACGACGACGAGGCGTCCGCCGGCCTTGAGCACGTAGACGGGGGCGCCGTAGAGGCGGGTCAGTGTGGCCGACTCGAGCACCTCGTCGGGGCGACCGAGCGAGAAGCGGCCGTTCGCGATGTAGAGGATGCGGTCGACACGGTCGAGCACCGGGTTGATGTCGTGGGTCACGAAGAGCACGGCCGCGTCGGTGGCGCGACGATGCCGGTCGATGAGACCGATCACCGCGCGCTGGTTGGCGAGGTCGAGGCTGGTGAGGGGCTCATCGCACAGAAGGAGGGGCGGATCGTCGGCGAGCGCCTGTCCGACGCGCAGGCGCTGCTGCTCGCCGCCGGAGAGCTCCCCGACGCGACGGTCGGCGTAGTCGCCGGCGCCGACGGCCTCGAGGAGGCGGTCGACGCGAGCACGGTCACCGCGTCGGGGCAGCGGGAGCCCGAACCGATGGCCGTCGACGCCGAGGGCGACGAGGTCGCGGGCGCGCAGGGCGGTCTCGGGCGGCAGGGGACGCTGCTGCGGGATGTATCCGATCCGGCGGTTGCCGGCCCCGCGCACGGGCTCACCGAGCGCGGTCACGCTGCCCTCGCTCAGCTGCTCGAGGCCGAGGATCGCCCGCAGCAGGGTGGTCTTGCCCGAGCCGCTCGGTCCGAGCACGGCGATCAGCTCGCCGGGCTGCACCTCGAGGTCGAGCCCCGCCCACAGTTCCCGGCCGTCGCGCCGCAGCGCCGCGCCGCGGATCTGGAGCGGAGGCGTCACTCCGTCAGAGCGTCGGCCATCGCCGCGACGTTCGCCTGCATCCACGAGACATAAGTCTCCCCCTCCGGGAGGGTTTCGGAGAATTCGATCACCGGAATGCCCTGCGCGTCAGCCTCGTCGATGATCTGCGTGGTCTCGGCACCGCCGGTCTGGGCGTTGACGATGACGAGGCTCACATCGCCCGACTCGAGAAGCGTGAGGGATTCCAGGAGGGTCGCGGGCGCGACATCCTGACCCTCTTCGACCGCCTCGGTGAAGGCCTCGGGGGCGACGCCTACGAGTCCGGCGGCCGACGACAGGTAGAGCGGAACCGGCTCGGTCACGAAGATCTCGTCGCCCTCGTGATCGGTCGCGACGGCGGTGAGGTCGTCTTCGATGGTCGCGATCTCTTCGACGAACGCGGCGAGGTTGGCCTCGTACGTCTCCGCCTGCTCCGGGTCGTGCTCGCTCAGCTCCTCGGCGATCGCCTCGGCGACGTGCTCCATCGTGTGAGGGTCGTACCAGACGTGCTCGTTGAAGCCCTCGATGTGCTCGTGCTCGTGCTCCTCCTCTTCGGCCGCTTCCTCCTCGGCCTCCTCCTCTTCGGAGTGGTCGTGCTCAGCCTCTTCGCCGGGGTAGTCGTGCGAGTACTCGACCGCGGTGATGACGTGCGCTTCCGATCCGCTCGATTCGATCATCGCGTCGACGAACGCGTCGTATCCGCCCCCGTTCTCGATGATGATGTCGGCCTCGCTGACGACAAGCTGATCCTGCGCGCTGCCCTCGTACTCATGGGGGTCCTGTGCGGAGCTGTCGATGATCGACGTGACGGTGACCGCGTCTCCCCCGATCTGCTCGGCGATCTGGCCGTAGACGTTGGTCGAGGCGACGACGGCGATCGTGTCGTCGCTGTCGGCGGCCGGCTCGGTGGCCGCGGAGCCGCATCCGGCGAGGACGAGGACGGTGCCGGCTGCGATACCGACGGAGGGCAGGATTCGGGAGTCACGCATGGGGGAGATCCTACGCCTAGTGATAATCGTTCCCAAAATCATGAGCAGGTGCCTGGCGCCGATCCCTGCCCTGATCCGTTCACCTGTCCCCGGATGCCGCATCCCCACACCACAGCGACAACGAGCGGCAACCGAACGCCCGGTCGTGGGCGCCCGGACGCGAAACGGCGGCTACTCGACGAGGAGGGCGGGCTCCTCGAGGACGGCGGCGATGTCGGCGATGAAGCGGGAGACCTGGTCGCCGTCGACGACACGGTGGTCGAACGAACCCGACACGGTCGTGACCCACCGGGGCCGCACCTCGCCGTCGACGACCCACGGCTTCTGCCGGATCGCTCCGAGGGCGACGATGCCGACCTCACCGGGGTTGATGATCGGCGTTCCGGCGTCGACCCCGAACACGCCGATGTTCGTGATCGTGATGGTGCCGTTCTGCTGGTCGGCCGGGGTCGTCTTGCCCTCGCGCGCCGTGAGCGTCAGCTTCTCGAGCGCCTTCGCCGTCTCGCGCACCGACAGCGCCTGCGCGTCCTTGATGTTGGGGACCAGCAGCCCGCGCGGCGTCGCCGCCGCGATGCCGAGGTTCACGAAGTGACGCACGCGGATCTGGGCGCCCTCGTCGGTGTCGACCCACGCGGCGTTCACCATCGGGGTGCGGCGCACGGCCCACACCACGGCCCGGGCCATGATCAGCAGCGGCGACACCTTGGTGTCGGCGAACTCGGGCGAGGCCTTGAGGCGCTTGACGAGCTCCATCGTGCGAGTCGCGTCGACGTCGACCCACACCGACACGTGCGGAGCGGTGTAGGCGCTGCGCACCATGCCGCTCGCGGTCGCCTTGCGCACGCCGCGCACCGGGATGGTCTCCTCGCGGTCATCCGCCGGCGACACCGCGGCGGTCGTGGCCGGCGGTGCGGGGGCGGCGACCGGGATCGTCTCCTCGCGCACCTCGCCCCACGCGGGCGTCTCGATGTTGCGGAAGACGCTCGCCTGCGAGGCGTGCGCCACGACGTCGTCGCGGGTCACCTCGCCGGCAGCGCCGGTCGGGGTCACGGCCGAGAGGTCGACCCCGAGGTCGCGGGCGAGCTTGCGGATGGGCGGCTTGGCCACCACGCCGACCGACGACGTGATGCGCTCCGCGGCCGACACCGGGGGCTTCCGACGCCGGGACTGGACGGGGCCGCCGGAGCCGTAGCCGACGAGGACCGATCCCGATCCGTCCGGTTCCGGGGCCTCGGCGGCCTCCCCGTGCTCCGAGCGCCCGACGGTGGTGTCGACGCCGGAGGCGGCATCCGCAATGGTGATGATCGCCGCACCCACCTCGACGGTGTCGCCCTCGGCGACGAGCAGATCGCCGACGGTACCGGCGAACGGCGAGGGGAGCTCGACGAGCGACTTGGCCGTCTCGATCTCGACGATCACGTCGTTGACGGCGATCTCGTCGCCGGGAGAGACGCGCCACGAGACGATCTCGGCCTCGGTGAGACCCTCCCCGACGTCGGGGAGGACGAATGTCTGCGTGCTCATGGCGTTCCTCTGCTGGGGCGGGTCAGTAGGCGAGGGCGCGGTCGACGGCCTCGAGGATGCGGTCGGGATCGGGCAGGTAGACGCCTTCGAGCTTGGCCGCGGGGAAGGGCGTGTCGAAGCCCGACACGCGCAGCACCGGCGCCTCGAGAGCGTAGAACGCCTTCTCGGTCACCGTCGCCGCGATCTCCGATCCGAGGCTGACGAACCCGGGCGCCTCCTGCGCGTAGACCATGCGGCCGGTGCGCCGCACCGAGTCGAGGAGGGGGCCGTAGTCGACCGGCGAGAGCGAGCGCACGTCGACCACTTCGCAGCTGGTCCCCTCGGACTCCGCGAGAGCGGCCGCCTGCAGGAGCGTCGTCACCATGGCGCCGTGACCGACGAGGGTGACGTCGGTGCCGCGCCGCACGACACGGGAGGCGTGCAGCGGCACGGCCGGAGCCGTGAGATCGACCTCGCCCTTCTGCCAGTAGCGTGCCTTCGGCTCGAGGAAGACGACGGGATCGGGCGATTCGATCGCCTCCTGGATCATCCAGTACGCGTCGTTCGGCGTCGACGGGCTCACCACGCGCAGCCCGGGCGTGTGGGCGAAGTAGGTTTCGGGCGATTCCTGGTGGTGCTCGACCGCGCCGATGTGTCCGCCGTAGGGGATGCGGATCACGACCGGCATCTGCACGGCGCCCTCGTGGCGGTTGGTGATCTTCGCCAGCTGCGTCGTGATCTGATCGAACGCCGGGAAGACGAACCCGTCGAACTGGATCTCGATCACCGGTCGGAATCCGCCCATCGCCAGGCCGATCGCGGTGCCGACGATGCCGGACTCGGCGAGCGGGGTGTCGAGCACGCGACGCTCGCCGAACTCGGCCTGCAGCCCCTCCGTCACGCGGAAGACGCCGCCGAGGCGGCCGATGTCCTCGCCCATGAGCAGCACGCGGTCACTCGCGGACATCGCGGCGCGCAGGCCGGCGTTGAGGGCCTTGGCGATCGGCATGACCGCGGTGGTCTCGCTCGCTGCGGGTGTTGCCGTGGGCGTGGCCGTCGCGGCATCCGTGCTCATCGCGTCTCCCCCTCGAACGTCGCTTCGTAGGCCGCCAGCCACGCACGCTGCTCATCGATCAGCGGATGCGGGGCGGAATACACGTGGGCGAACATGGCTTCGGCGTCTATTCCGCCGAGAGCATTCGTGCGCACGCGGGCGTCGTCGGCCACCGCCCGCGACTCCGCCTCGACGTCGGCGAAGAACGCCGCGGACGCGCCGCGGCCCTCCAGGTAGGCGCGCATGCGCGCGATCGGGTCGCGCCGCGCCCAGGACTGCTCCTCGTCGGACGTGCGGTACTTGGTGGGGTCGTCGCTCGTGGTGTGCGCACCCATTCGGTAGGTGAGCGCCTCGATCGCACGCGGACCGTCGCCGCCGCGCGCCTCGTCGAGCGCCCGGCGCGTGACCGCGTAGCTGGCGAGCACGTCGTTGCCGTCGACCTGCACGCTGGGGATGCCGTATCCCGTGCCGCGCTGGACGAGCGGGGCGCGCGACTGCGTCGCGACGGGCACCGAGATGGCCCAGTGGTTGTTCTGCAGGAAGAAGACCTCGGGCGTGCGGTAGCTCGCTGCGAAGACCATCGCCTCGTGCACGTCGCCCTGGCTGGACGCACCGTCGCCGTAGTAGACGATCACCGCCGCGTCGCGGTCGGGGTCTCCGGTGCCGCTTCGGCCGTCGAAGACCATGCCCATGGCCAGCCCGGTCGCGTGCAGCGCCTGCGCACCGAGCACCAGCGTGTAGATGTGGGTGTTGCCGTTCTTGGGGTCGGCCGGATCCCATCCGCCGTGCGTGAGACCCCGCATGAGACGGATGATGTCGACGGGGTCCACTCCGCGTATGCGGCAGACGGCATGCTCCCGATAGGAGGGGAAGAGGTGGTCCTGCGCGCGGGCGGCCCGAGCGGATCCCACCTGCGCGGCCTCCTGCCCGAAGCTCGGCGGCCACAGCGCGAGCTGACCCTGACGCTGCAGATGCGTCGCCTGCTGATCGAAGGCTCGGATCACCGCCATGTCGCGATAGAAGGTCTTGAGATCGGCGTCGTCGAGCGCTTCGATGTAGGGCAGATAGGCCTCGGCGGCGGCGCTCGGGGAGAGCGAGCCGTCGGCGTCGAGGAGGCGTACGACGTCGGGATGTTCGGACGTGCCGTGTGCGGGCGCTTCGGGCGGGGTCACCGTTCTACGCTAGCCCGCCGTCCGGGGTGGCCCGCTGGGAGATCATGCACAACGGATTCCGCGATGCGTAGGACCTTGTCCACAGATTCCTCTTCGCCGACGGAGATCCGGATGCCGTCACCGGCGAAGGGCCGCACGATGAGGCCTGCTGCCTCGAACGCCGCCGCGATCGTCATCGACGCGTCACCGGAAGGGAGCCACACGAAGTTCCCCTGCGCCTGCGGAATCCGCCACCCCACCTCGCGCAGCTGTGCGGCCAAGCGATCCCGCCGTTCCCCGATCACGGCGACACGCGCTCGGAGCTCGTCCTCCAGCTCGAGGCTGGCGATCGCCGCAACTTCGGACTGCCCGGTCACCGACAGCGGAATCGCGGTGCTGCGGGCCGCATCGAGCACCCGAGGGTGGCCGAGGGCGTACCCGACGCGGAGTCCCGCGAGACCGAAGGCCTTGGAGAACGTGCGGCAGACCACGACGTTGGGCCGCTCGGTCGCGAGCACACGCGTGCCGTCGACCGCGTCGGGATCGGTCACGAACTCGGCGTAGGCCTCGTCGAGGATGATGAGCAGGTCATCGGGCACCCGCGCGACGAACGCGTCGAACTCGGCCTGGGTGACGACCGGCCCGGTGGGGTTGTTCGGCGAGCAGACGAGCACAGCTCGCGTGCGGGCGGTGACGGCCGCCGCCATCGCGTCCAGGTCATGACGCGCGTCGTCGGTCACCGGGACCTGCACGCCGGTCGCCCCGGCGAGCACCGTCAACCAGGGATAGGCCTCGAAGGAGCGCCACGCGTAGATCACCTCGTCGCCCGGAGTGGAGACGGCCTGCACGAGCTGGGCCAGGATCGACACGCTGCCGGCACCGATGTGCACGCGCGAGACATCGACGTCGTAGCGTGCGGCGAGGCGCTCGCGCAGCAGGGTCGCCGCCGCATCCGGATAGCGGTTGACGCCGACGGACTCCCGCAGCACCTCGACGACGCCCGGCAGGGGATCGAACGGGTTCTCGTTGCTGGAGAGCTTGTAGGCGTCGGCCCCCGCCTGGCGCCCCTGCTTGTAGGGGGGCAGCGCCGCGATGTCGGCGCGCACGCGCACGGGGATGTCGGATCCGTCGGTCACGGCCCGAGTCTACGACTCGCGCACTGTCGCACCGAGGTGCGCGCGTGGGAGACTGTCGCCACTATGGGCTTCCTGCTTCGAGTCGTCGTCAACGCGTTCGCCATCTGGATCGTCACCCTCATTCCGGTGCTCGGTGTGAGCGTCATCCCCTTCGAGCCCGGCGAGACGCTGCAGCTGGTGCTCACCCTGCTCCTGGTCGCGGCGATCTTCGCGCTCGTGAACACGCTCATCGGCACCGTGATCAAGGTGCTCGCCTTCCCCATCTACATCCTCACGCTGGGCCTGATCGGCCTGGTGATCAACGGCTTCCTGCTGTGGCTGACCGCCTGGATCACGGGATTCTGGAACTTCGGCCTGCGGGTCGAGGACTTCTGGTGGGGGATCGTCGCGGCGATCGTCATCTCGCTCATCAACTGGATCGCCGGCATCATCCTGCGCCCTCGCGACAAGGGCTGAGCCGACCGCGGCTCACTGTCCGCCACCTCCCGCGGACCGGTCGGAGCGGCGGTGGGCGGTGTACTCGAACACCTCGACACCGTCCGCCTCGGCCAGCGCATCGACCAGGTCGTGCACGCCGTCCACGCGCGGATCGTCGCTCTGATCGATCAACGCCGCCGTCTCGGCGTAGGCGGACATATGGTGCGCGGGCATCGTGACATCGTCGATCCCCGCGTCGGGATCGGCGCTGCGTTCGACCACGACGCTTCCGGGTGCGCCCACCGCCTGCGCGTAACCCCCGCCCGACAGCGCCGCCACCGGATCATCGGTGTGCCGCACGGTGACCGCCAGCACGTCGTCGCCGACGTCGGCGTGCACGGGGGAGCCGAAGGTCATGACGGTGCGCACGTCGTAGGTGCCCTCGAGCGCCAGGTGCGAGGTGACCATGGCGGCCTGGGAGTGCGCGGCGGTGTGCACGACGTCTCCCGGCCGGATGCCGGCATCTCCCATCGCCGCGATGGTCGCGTCGTAGGAGGCCGACCGCTGCCGACTGTAGAGCTGCAGGTTGGAGCGGTTGTCGAAGGGCTGGGTGCCGCCGAGCTGCGACGACCGCGTGCCCGCGACGTAGACGACATACTGCGCGGGTGCTCCGGTGAACGTGTACTTCTCGATGCGCACCTGCGCGGCCCCGGCCGGCATCCGCGCGGCGATGTCGGCGAACGACCGCGGTGCCGGCAGCGACGACGCCGCGGTGCGACGCACGGCCACCGACGCCGGGGCTCCGGTGAGGCGGGCGGATGCCGGCACCCGGCCGGCGCCGGTGCCGTGCGCGCTCGCGGCGAGGCCGCCGACGAACAGCCCGGCCGCCCCGAAGGGACTCAGCAGCGCGCCGGTGGTGTGGGCCTGCGCGACCAGGTCGCTCGGCCACGTGAGCGTGTGACGCATGAGGAGCATCGCGGCGCCGATCCCCGCGTCGGGGTGGTCGCCGTGAAGGGCCGTCAGGCGACGCTGGATCAGACCGGCTCGCGCGTCGTCGCCCGCGAGCTCCGCCGCACGGCGCTCCGCCCACAGTTCGACGGTCTCGTACACGGCCGCAGCATCGCGGAGCGCTCGCGCGACCTCGGCGGCCGTCTCGCGCCGCTCCGCGGTGCGCATCCGGAGCGCGTCGATCTCCGCCCCGAGCCGCTGAGACGTCGCCGGGCCCACCATCAGATCGTCGGCGGCGAGCATCAGGTAGCGATCGACGTCGTCGAGGTCGGCGTGCAGCACGTCGAAGCCACGCGCAGCGTGACGGAGGGTGTCGGTGTCGACGGCGACGGCGCCGCCGGCGGAGATGTCGAGGTCGTCGCTCATCGCTCACTCATCCCCACTCCGCCTCATCCTGCAGTCGCATCGCCTGCCGGGCCGCGTCATCGCGCAGCACGTCGGCCTGTGCGGCCGCGCCGGCGATGTCGTCGCACCAGCGTTGCGCGGCATCACGGAACTCCCGCCCGCCGCGGGAGCGCCACGACGTCGCCTCGGCCAGCCGCACGGCGTCGGTCTCGACCTGCCGCAGGCGCTCGACCGCGAGCGCGAGACGCCGTTCCGCGCGCTCGGCCGCTGCCACGTCGGCGCCCGAGATGGTCGAGGCGGGGGAGGGGAACGTGAAGAGCATGCGTTCAGGATGCGGCCGCGTCCGGCCTCGGTCGCAGCCGCGACGGCGAGCCTGAGGACGGAGGCGGGACAGGTGCGACCTGTGCAGGAGGAGAGCGGCCGGACGGCATCCGCCTCTTGCGCGAAGCGCATCCGGTGCACGCACAATGGGGATCATGAGCGCGAACGAGTACGAACCGTTCCGCGTCGTCTTCGTCTGCACCGGCAACATCTGCCGCTCCCCGATGGCCGATGTCGTCTTCCGCTGGTTCGCGGATTCGGCCGGACTGAGCGATCGTGTGGTCTCGACGAGCGCGGGAACCGGGGAGTGGCACGTCGGCGAGCGAGCCGATCACCGCACGCTGGAAGCCCTGGAGCGCAAGGGCTACGACGGATCGCGACACCGTGCCCGGCAGTTCACCCGCGAGGACTTCGAGCGCAACGACCTGATCGTCGCGCTCGACCGCAGCCATGAGCGCATCCTGCACGAGTGGGCCCGCACCGAGGGCGACACCGACAAGCTCGCGCTGCTGATGTCGTTCGAGACGGATGCGCCGACCCTCGACGTGCCCGACCCCTACTACGCCGGCCCCGGGATGTTCGACGACGTGCTGACTATGATCGAGGGTGCGAGCCGGGCGCTCTTCCGGCAGCTCGAACCCGCCATCAGACCGGCGTCCTGACGCCGGTCCCCTCACGCGCGACGACGGGAGTCTCCGGTGACCTCTCTGCCCGACCAGCCCCTCAGCCCGCTCGACGGCCGCTACCGCGCCGTCGTGGCCCCGCTCTCCGATTTCCTCTCCGAGGCGGGCCTGAACCGCGCGCGCGTCGAGGTGGAGGTGGAGTGGCTGCTCGCCCTCACCGGCCGTTCGCTGTTCGGAACGTCACCCCTGGATGAGGAGGCCAAGCGCAGCCTGCGCGCGCTTTACATCGATTTCGGCGCCGAGGAGATCGCCTGGCTCGGCGAGAAGGAACGGGTCACCCGTCACGACGTGAAGGCCGTCGAATACCTCGTTCGCGACCGGCTCGACCGACTCGATCTCGGCGGCATCGCCGAGCTCACGCATTTCGCCTGCACGAGCGAGGACATCAACTCCACCGCCTATGCCCTGACGGTGCAGCGAGCGGTGACGCAGGTGTGGCTGCCCGAGCTCCGCGCGGTGATCACGAAGCTCGAGGCTCTCGCGGTCGAGCACCGCGACGCCGCGATGCTCTCGCGCACCCACGGCCAGCCGGCCACCCCGACCACGATGGGCAAGGAGCTCGCCGTGTTCGCATGGCGTCTTGCGCGGGTCGCGGATCAGATCGAGGGCGGCGACTTCCTCGCGAAGTTCTCCGGTGCCACCGGCACGTGGTCCGCGCACCTGGCCGCCGAGCCCGACGTCGACTGGCCGGAGCTGTCGCGTTCGTTCATCGAGGGCCTCGGCATCGGCTTCAACGTTCTCACCACGCAGATCGAGTCGCACGACTGGCAGGTCGAGCTCTACGACCGCGTGCGGCACGCGGGCGGCATCCTCCACAATCTCGCGACCGACGCATGGACCTACATCTCGCTCGGCTTCTTCGCGCAGATCCCGGTCGCCGGAGCAACCGGCTCCTCGACGATGCCGCACAAGATCAACCCGATCCGCTTCGAGAACGCCGAGGCGAATCTCGAGATCTCCGGCGGCCTGTTCGGTACGCTCGCCCAGACCCTCGTGACCAGCCGCATGCAGCGCGACCTCACCGATTCGACCACGCAGCGCAACATCGGCGTCGCGTTCGGGCACTCGCTGCTCGCCCTCGACAACCTCGAGCGCGGGCTCGGCGAGATCTCGCTGTCGCAGCACATGCTGGATGCCGATCTCGACGCCAACTGGGAGGTGCTGGCCGAGGCGATCCAGACCGTCGTTCGCGCCGAGATCACCGCCGGACGATCGCAGATCTCCGACCCCTACGCGCTGCTCAAGGAGCTCACGCGCGGTCGTCGCGTAGGCGCGGCGGAGCTGGCCGAGTTCGTGCGGGGTCTCGACATCGGGGATGACGCCAAGGAGCGCCTGATCGCGCTCACCCCGGGCGGCTACACCGGGCTCGCGTCGTCCCTCGTCGACACGCTCGCGTAGACGGCTCAGGAGGAGGTGGGGGACTCGTCGCCCGCGGAGTCGACCTCGTCGGGGAGAAGTACCGGGCGATCGATCGGCTTCTCCATCTCGGCCGGATCGACCGCGAGCAGCAGCAGGGCGACGATGAGAAGCGTCGCGATGAAGCTCACCCCCGCCACCACGAGCGCGACGACGATCGCGCGCTGGTGGTCCTCAGCCGGCAGCGCCTGGAAGAACCCCATCGCCACGAGCGCGACGATCCCGGCGAACGCGGCGGCGGCGAAGGCGAGCCCGAGAAGCTGAACGGGCTTGAGCAGGTCGCGGCGGGTGGGCTTGTCGGTCACGCGTCGGCGCCCCTCTGTTCTGCAGCGCCCTGTTCGGCAGCACCCTGCTCGGCGGTGTCGGATCCGGCCGTCTCGGCGGGCGCAGTCTTGGGCCG
This sequence comes from Microbacterium sp. MTN4-26, assembly GCF_042846595.1. Classification (NCBI taxonomy): domain Bacteria; kingdom Bacillati; phylum Actinomycetota; class Actinomycetes; order Micrococcales; family Microbacteriaceae; genus Microbacterium; species Microbacterium sp. MTN4-26. The sequence continues at coordinate 27,817 of NZ_BTGO01000020.1, read as the reverse complement.
CGGGCTGGCTCCGGCGATGCCGAGGTACACCGCAACGATGGCGGTGTAGAAGCCCAGCACGCCGACGGCGATGATGGTGCCGGTCAGCTCGAACGTGCCGGCCTCCTCGATCGTGTAGCTGAGCGAATACTCCGGCGACACGATCAGCGTCGCTGCGGCGAACACGAGGGTGAGCGCGCCGATGACGACGCCGTCGCGGGACTCGGTGCGAGTGGGGATGCTGCCTGCCCCGCCGCGCATGCCGCGGATGCCCGCGATGAGCTCGGTCACTCCCGTGAGGACCGCCCACGCGACCACGATGACGAAGAAGAGCGTCGTGGTGCGCCACGGCGGCAGGCCGGCGGCCATGCCGGCGGCGGCCGAGATCAGACCGAGGAGCACCGCGGGCCACCGGGCGCCCGCCGGGTACACCAGCCACGCCGCGGCGAGGTGCACGAGGGCGGTGGCGAGGGCGAACCCGCTGAAGACGGCGAGACCCACGGCGGCCGAGTGGTCGCTCGAGAAGGTGATCATCACCGCGGCGATCGCCGCGAAGACCGCACGCGCGACCTGGACGTGGCGCACGTCGAAGGCGCGCGAAGACGGAGATGAAGTCACGATGGTTCCTGTGGAGGTGGTCCTGACGGACAGGACGGATGCGTCCAGTTTAGGTCGTCGCCCCTGTGCGGGTACTCCACGCCCGTCCGGGACGCATCAGTCCTGCCCGATCCCGCGCAGCCAGAACGTCAGGCGAGGAGGGTCTCTCCGATGTATCCGCCCTCGGCGCAGCCCGGCGGCACGGCGAAGACGGCCGAACCGATCGGCGTCGTCCATTCGTTGAGCAGATCGAGTTCGTCGAGGCGTCGCTGGATGGGCGTGAACTGCTTCTCGACGTCTGCCTGGAACGACACGAAGATGAGCCCGGAGTCCGACACCCGGTCGCCGGTGGGCGCCTCGTCGTAGTTGTAGGCGCGCCGGAAGATCCGCTGCGTCGGGTCGTCGGGTCGGGACCGCCGCATGTGCGAGAACTCCGGGATCACGGGGAACCCGATGGCCGTGGTGGCTTCGAAGTCGGGCTCGTCGTGTTCCGCGGTGCCCGTCAGCGGCGCACCGTTGGACAGATAGCGGCCGACGGACTGCTCCCGCCCGGGCCGATCGAGCTGGTCCCACGTGTCGAGGTCCATCTGGATGCGGCGCACGACCGCGCCGGTGCCGCCGGCCATCCAGCCCTCGGTGTTCCACACCACGGTGTCGAACTCACTCGTGCCCGGCTGCGGATTGGCCGTGCCGTCGACCTGGCCGAACAGGTTGCGCATCGTCGTCCCGGGGGCGACCGATCCGTAGGCGCGACGGAAGCCGTGCTGCGTCCACTTTACGTCGGCGAAGCTGCGCGCATCCTTGAGCAGCATGCGCGTGGCGTGGGCGACGGTCGTCGGGTCGTCGCCGGCGAATTGGATGAGCAGGTCGCCGTCGCTGAACTCCGGCTGCAGCCTGTCGATGCCGAACGCGGGCAGCGGCGCGAGCCAGGCGGGTCCGGTCCCGCCCGCGCGTGCGACGAATCCGGGACCGAAGCCGAACGTCACCGTGAGGCGCGCCGGCGGGGAGGCCATCTCGGGCTCGGAGTCGGCGAGGGCCGCCTCGCCCTGCGTCAGGCGCGACGCATCATCGGTGAGGACCTGCATGAGACGGCGGAGCCCGTCGCGGTCGACGTCGTCGTGCAGGCTCAGGCCCACGAAGGTGCCGTGCGCCTGGGCGTCGGTGTCGACGCCGGCCTGATGTGCTCCGTAGAAGGGCACCACGGTGTCGCCGTTCAGCGGCACCGAGGCGGATGCGGTCGGGGAGTCGTTCTGGGAGAGGGCCAGGTCGGCGCCGATCGCGGCAGCGGCGCCGACGCCGGCGACAGCTCCCCCGAGGAGGAACTGCCGCCGGGTCGAGCCGGATCGGCCCGCGCCCTTGTCGGGCGCGGCCATCAGCTGTCGTCCGACCCGCTCGTGTCGGACTCGTCCATGTCCATGTCCATCTCGGAGTCGTCGCCGACGTAGTTCTCGTTGGCGCCCGAGTAGTCCTTCACCGGGGCCGTGAACTCCACCGTCGAGTCGTCGGCGAAGGTCAGCGTGAAGGTGACCTCCTCGCCGGCCACGATGGGCTGCTCGAGCCCCATCAGCATGATGTGGCTGCCGCCGGGCTCGAGCGCGTAGGTGCCCTCGGCGGGGATGACGAAGCCGCCGTCGATCGGCTGCATGACCATCTCCCCGGTCTCGTCGGTGACCGTCTCGTGCAGCTCGATCATCGGGGAGACCTCCGTCGAGGCGGCGACGACGGTGATGTCTTCGCCGGAGGAGTTCTCCAACTCCCCGAAGGCCGCCGACATGCCGGACTCGGCGGACTTCACCCACGCGTCGCTGATCGCGAAGGAGTCCGCCTGGGTGGCGGCCTCGGTGTCGGCGGCGGGCGTCGAGGTGGACGCACAGCCGGCGAGCAGAAGTGCGCCCGCTGCCAGGAGCACGCCGAAACGAGAGGTGGTGCGGATGGTTGTGTTCACAGGATTGCCTTTCAGGGTGCGATGGCGACGGGTCACGACTCGTCGCCGGTGCCGGCCTTTCGCCGGCGGGTGAGGGAGATGAGCGCGAAGGCGGCGACCGCGACGGCCGCCCCACCCGCGCCGATGAGCACGAGACGCATCGCGCCCGCGCTCTCCTGTGTGCTCTGACTCTGCGACGACGCCGGGTCGCCGACGCTGTCACCCGTACTCGCGGTCGTGTCGGTCGCGGCCCGCTCGAGAGGCTCGGCATCACCGATCGTGAACGGCACGAGACCGCTGATCGGATGGCCGTCCTCGGAGACGACGCGCCAGCGCACCTCGTATCCCGCTTCCGGCATATCCGGCTCGAGCGCGATCGTCACGACGTTGTCGCTCCGTTCGGGCTCGCCGTCGGCCCAGTCATGGCCATCGGCGTCGGCGACGACGACGGCCGCCCCCATCGGGAGGATCTCACCCGAGAAGGTGAGCGTCACCGACTCGGGAGCCACGGCGAGCTGCTCGTCCGTGGCCGGGGTGCTCGAGATCAGTTCGTCGTGCGCGGCGGCGGGGGCCGCGACGACGACGGTGGATCCGAGCACGATGCTCGTCGCGGCAACCGCCGTGACGAGGCGCGTGCGGATGCGGAACATCGACGACGCCCTTCTGCGCACGATCGTGCGCGAGTACTCCGCTCGGCCTCGGCCGAGCGCGAACGACCCGTCGCCCGGAACGGACGACGGCGGTGGTCAGAGCACTCGGAGGGCGGGCGGTCCGCGGCGCCGCAGGGGCGCGCCAGGCGGGGGGCGTCGTCGACCGACGGGGCAACGACGAAGAGAGGGGCGCGGGGCGCATCCGGAACCGGGGAGAGCACGGCGACGGGCTGACGCCGGCGCCACCACGCGACCAGCTCGCCGGCCAGGGTGCGCAGCGCGGCGAGTACCCGCTCGCCTCGGTGCAGCGCCGCGACCGTGACGACGGCCGCGAGCACGTGCCAGCCCCACATGGCGGCATCGGCATACAACGCGGCGGTCGTCTCGCCGGACAGCGGCGCCAGCGTGATCGCACCGTGGTGGTGGCCGCCGGCCGTCACCGCCCCGGCATCGGCCGCGCCGAGCACGAACAGCACGTGGAAGAGCACCTGACTGAGCGTGACCGACAGCGACAGGCGGAAGACGGAGAGGCGTCGACCGGCCAAGAGGGTGCAGACGAACACCCACAGCACCCACGGCACGACGATGCCGAGCCATCCGGGCATCGCACCGCCACCGGCGACGTGGGACAGCAGCGCGACGAATGTCGCGACGGATGCGGCGACGAGACCACGAGCGACCCGAGGTGCCCGTGACTGACGCATGGTCCCCATTGTCGCACCTCCGCCGGGGGAGGTGAGTCCTCACTCGTCGAGCGAGTGCCCCAGCACGGAGAGGGTGGCCGAACGGGCGTCGCGACCCTGGTCGCCGCGGCTCGCGACCAGAAGGCCCACGACCGATTCGGTGACGAGCATGAGCGACGCTCGGGAGGCGTGCTCCAGCTCTTCGCGGAAGGATCCGCGCACCGGGGGGATCACGAGCGCGATGTCGGCGGATTCGGCGACCGCCGACCGCGCGAAGGAGGTGATCGCGATCACGCGGGCGCCGCTCTCGCGCGCCGCGGTCATGACCGCGAGCGTGGCACGGTTGACCCCCGACCCCGAGATGACGAGGCAGACGGCGCTCGCGCCGAGTTGGCGGGCCGCGATCTCCTGTCCGAGGGTGTCCGGCAGGTACTCTGAGGGGCGTCCGGCGGCCGTCAGGCGCAGCACCATGTCCAGTCCGAGCGGTGCGGACAGGCCGTTCGCGGCCACCAGCACTCGCGTCGCGCCGTCCAGGGCGCCGACGAAGCCTTCGAGCTGGTCGTCGGTGAGGGCGGTGACCGTCTGCGGCAGGCGCGCACTGAAGGCATCCACCTCGGCCCGCAGCGCGCCGAGCATCGAGCCGTCGCTCGTCACGGCGGGGGCCGCCGATCCGCGTGCGAGCTCACGGGCGAGGGCCACCCGCAACTGCGGATAGCCGTCGTAGCCGAGAGTCTGCGCGGTCCGGATGACGGTGGCACGGCCCACCCCGACGGCCTCGGCGACCTCCTGCGCCGACCGGTCGATGGCCGACTCGATGTCGGCGGCGATCGCCTCGGCGACCCGTCGCTCGCTGGGCTGCATCGAGGGGGCGAGGGCGGCGACACGCGCGCTCGGGGGTGCGTCAGAGGATCCGACCCAGGTCACGTGCGCCCGCTCCCTCCATGATCCGGCGGCGAATCGCGCCGGAGATCGCATCCATGAGCATCGTGGCCGCGACCACGACGATCAGGAGCATGCCGACCGTATCCCACTCTCGGTAGTCGGTGTAGTTCGACAGCATGTTGCCGATGCCGGGCAGCAGGCCGGGTGACTCGCGACAGGCCTCTCAGCGGTGAGCGGGAGACGAGCCGGATGCCGCCGCGGCGGTCCAGGCGCGAAGATCGTCGGAGAGGTCGGCGATCGTGCGCCCGCGCAGCGTTGCGGGGAACGGCGAGGAGTCGCAGGTGGCGCCCACGAGCGCCGTGTCGGCACCGAGAGCCGCCGCGGGGGCCAGGTCGAACTCGGCGATGTCGCCGATCGAGAGCACGGGGCCGTCCTCGAGTGCGCCGCGGATCACGGCCGACAGTCCGTCCGGCTTGCCGACGGTGAAGTGCATCGCCGAGAAGAGGTCGGCGATGCCCCAGTCGGCGAGGAGCTCCCGCACGCCGGCGTCGGGAGCATTGGTCGCCAGCACGAGCCGGGCGTCGCCGGCGAGGTCGCACAGGAGGTCGGCGATTCCGGCCGGGGGTGCCACCGGCGCCGCGGGGGTGCCGAGCACGTCACGGCTGGTCTCGTAGGCCGCGCTGACGTCGTCGGAGGCGATGCCGGCGTGCTCCGCGGCGGTTCCGACGGCGTGGTACCCGTCGCGGTATCCCGAGTCTCCCGCCGCGAAGGAGGCGAGTTCCGCCTCGGCCGTGGTGAGGAAGCCGTCACCGGCGACCCGGGCGAGGGAGCGGGCGTAGGCGACGATCGGTCCGTCGCCGAGGGCGAGCGTTCCGTCGAGGTCGAAGACGATGGTGCCGGTCACGTGGGTCCCTTCCGCGTCCATGTGGACGCAGCGTCCAAGTTAGACCGCGATTATGGACGGAATGCTCACCGGCAGATGAACAACCGGTTACGAGGCCTGCGGATGGGCTCCCACGCCGTCGACAAGACAGGAGATTTCGCGGCGACCAGGCGTGATCGGCCCTGTTCCCCGCCGCCACGGCGCCGATCTCCTGTTTTGTTGACGCGAGGACCCACGTACCGGCGCGGAAACGGCGCTGAGCGGGCGCGGTAGGGGCGCGGAGTGGGCGCGGGAACGGCGCGTCGGGGCGGTGTCAGGCCCGGCGGGCGCCCGAGAACCGCGTGATCAGGCCCGGGTGGTCGAACGGCATCGCGAGGACGGAGTCGGGTGCTCGATCGGCGAGGTCGGAGAATCCGGCCGCGGCGAGCAGGTCGTCGTCGAGAGCGAGCAGCTCGGCCTCGACGAGCGGCCAGGGCTCGTGCTCGTTCGCCGCCCAGATCGTGCGGCCGAGATGCCGCTCATGGAACCCCCATCGCGCGGTGAGGAAGCGGGACAGCGGCGTGTCTACCGCGGTCTCGCCGATCGCCACGCGTATGCGCGTGCGCGGTTCTCCGGGTCGTCCTCTCGAGGATCGACGCCGTGAGCGGAACTCCCGCACCAGCGCGCCGGGCTCATCGCGCATGCCGATCTGCGACCACCGGTAGGGGAGTCCGAAGAGGGCTCGCGCGGTGAGCACGGGGAGGAGGTGTTCGGCCTCGAGCGTCTGGAAGACGACGCCGCGCCTTCCGGCGGCATCCACGCCATAGGTGCGGACATTGATCTCGCAGAAGGTGCCGAGGCGCGGCACCGGCCCGAAGGGCAGGAACCGGAAGTCGGACAGCACGAAGGGGACGAGGGCGATCCAGGCCGACCCGTCGAACACATCGGGTTCGACGCCGGCCGGCATCAGCGGCCGGATGCGGTCGGAATCCACCCGCCAGTGCAGGAACACGGCACGGCTCCAGCGCTGGGCGATCCGTGCCCGTCCGGGCAGTGCGGGCGCGCCGGGCTCGAGCAGCGGCATGTCGGAGCGGGTCATCGGCTCGGGTCGATCAGCGTCATGCCGGCCGGCGACGACCGGTCGAGCACGGGCAGGAGGGCGGCGGCGTCATCGAGCGAGACGACCGCTTCGACGAGGTCCTGCGGACGCAGATCGCCGCGCTCGATGAGCGACAGCATCGCCGGATAGTCGACGGCGGCCATGCCGTGGCTGCCGAGAACGTCGAGTTCCCACGCGATCGCGCGCGCCATCGGCACCGGCGACAGACCTGTGGGGCTCGGCAGCAGTCCGACCTGCACGTGGCGTCCGCGGCGGCGCAGCGACAGCACGGCATCGGCGCAGGTCTGCTCCGACCCGACGGCATCCATCGACACGTGGCTTCCGCCGTCGGTCAACGACCGAATGCGCGCCGGCACATCGTCGCCGGCCGGCACGACGTGGTCGGCGCCCAGTCGCACGGCGGTCTGCCGCGCGCGTTCGCTGCGGTCGACCGCGACGACCCGCGCGCCGAGCGCCTTGGCGATCATCACGGCACTCAGACCCACTCCGCCGGCGCCGACGATCGTGACCCATTCCCCGGCGGACAGGCGCGCACGTGCCGTGAGGGCCCGGAAGGCGGTGGCGAAGCGGCACCCGAGCGCGGCGGCGGCCTCGAAGGACACGTCGTCGGGGATCGCGACGAGATTCGTGTCCGCGGCGTGCAGGGCCACCCGTTCGGCGAACGACCCCCAGTGGGTGAACCCCGGCTGCTGCTGGTCGGGGCACACCTGCGCGTCGCCACGGCGGCACCACGTGCACCGGCCGCATCCGCACACGAACGGAACGGTGACCCGGTCGCCGACCCTCCAGCGTTCGACGCCCGCGCCCACGGCGTCGACCACGCCGGCGAGCTCGTGGCCGGGAACGTGCGGCAGGGCGATGTCATCGTGCCCGACCCAGGCGTGCCAGTCGCTGCGGCACAGCCCCGTCGCCTTCACCGCCACGACGACTCCGCCCACGGGGGCGGCCGGCGCGGCGACGTCTCGGACCGACAGCGGTCCGGCGATCTCATCCATGACCAGCGCGCGCACATTCTCACGCTACCGCCGCCCGGTGTCGACCCCTCGCGAGCGAGCACCGCCCCGCGCATACCGTGGGACCAGCCCGAGACGAGGAGAACCATGGCACAGACCATCGCCGATCAGTCCGTCGAGATCCTCGAGCGCGCCGGCGTCGAACGGGTGTGGGGCCTGCCCGGCGACTCCCTGAACGCCTTCACGGATGCGCTGCGCACCAGCGACATCGCCTGGATGCACGTGCGGCACGAGGAGGCGGCCGCGTTCGCCGCGGCGGCGGAGGCGGAGATCACCGGCGAGCTCGCCGTCGTCGCCGGAAGCTGCGGACCCGGCAACCTGCACTTCATCAACGGCCTTTTCGACGCGCACCGCAGCCGGGTTCCGGTGCTGGCGATCGCCTCGCACATCCCGTCGTCCGAGATCGGCTCCACCTACTTCCAGGAGACCCACCCGCAGGAGCTGTTCCGCGAGTGCAGCGACTACTGCGAACTCATCTCCGACCCGGCTCAGTTCCCGTGGGTGCTGGAGACGGCGATGCGCACGGCCGTGGAGAAGCGCGGCGTCGCCGTCGTCGTCGTGCCCGGCGACATCTTCTTCGAGAAGGCGCCCGAGCGACGCCCCGCGGCCGCCATTCAGGCGACCCGGCCGCGCATCGTTCCCGGCGAGAGCGAGCTCGAGGCCGCTGCGAAGCTGCTGGATGCCGGCGACGCCGTGACGATCCTCGCCGGCGCCGGGGTCGCGGGTGCCCATGAAGAGGTCGTCGCGCTCGCGGACCGGCTCCAGGCACCGATCGTGCACGCCCTGCGCGGCAAGCAGCACATCGAACACGACAACCCCTTCGACGTCGGGATGACCGGTCTTCTCGGCTTCGCGTCGGGGTACCGGGCGATGGAGAAGTGCGACACGCTGCTCATCCTCGGCAGCGACCTGCCCTACCGGCAGTTCTACCCGCAGGACGCCACGATCATCCAGGTGGATGTGCGCGGTGAGCAGCTGGGCAGGCGCGCCCCGATCGACCTCGGCCTCGTCGGCGATGTCGGCGAGACCGCGCGCGCCCTGCTGCCGATGCTGCGCGTCGGCCGCGACAGCGATCACCTCCGCTCGGCGCTCGAGCACTACGGCAAGACGCGCGCGCAGCTCGACGAGCTGGCCACGGACGACGGACACACGTCGATCTACCCGGAGTTCCTCACGCGCCTCATCGACGAGATGGCCGCGGACGACGCGGTGTTCGTGCCCGACGTCGGGTCGCCGGTGACGTGGGCGGCGCGCTATCTGCACATCCATTCCGGTCGCCGCCTCGTCGGGTCCTTCTCCCACGGGTCGATGGCCAACGCCCTCTCGCACGCGCTCGGTGCGCAGGCAGTCGACCGAGACCGGCAGGTGATCGCCCTCGCCGGCGACGGGGGTCTCGCGATGCTCATGGGCGATCTGCTGTCGCTTCGCCAGAACGATCTGCCGGTGAAGATCGTCGTCTACAACAACTCCTCGCTGAACTTCGTCGAGGTCGAGATGAAGGCGGCCGGCATCCTGAACTTCGGCACCGGGCTGGACAACCCCGACTTCGCCGCCGTCGCCGAGTCGGTCGGCATCACCGGCATCCGCGTCGACGAGCCGGGTCAGCTGCGCGGCGCCCTCGAGCGGGCCCTGTCCGAACCGGGTCCGGCCCTCATCGACGTGGCGGTCGCGCGTCAGGAGCTGTCGATCCCGCCGTCGATCAGCGCCGCTCAGGCCAAGGGCTTCGCGCTGTATGCGCTTCGCACCGTGATGTCCGGGCGGGGGGATGAGCTGCTCGACCTCGCCGACACGAACGTGTGGCGCCGCCTCTTCCACTGACACACGTGGGCGAACGCGCGCGGCGCGGGTCACCGGGCCCTAGGATCTCATCCGACCAGAGGGGAACCCGATGACCACTCCCGCAGCACCCGGCCCGGAGGCCGAGCGGCCCATGACGACCGAGCCGACTACACCGGTCGACGCTCCGCCGGCGCGGAAGCGCGACGTGCTCGGCATCGTCGCGGTGATCGTCGCCGCGATCGGTCTGCTGCCGACCCTCGCGGTCTTCCTCATCGGGCTCGTGCCGGAGATGAACGCGATCTGGTGGCTCGGCATCATCATCATCCCGCTGCTGGCGATGCTGGGCGTCGTCGTCCTCGTGCTCGCGATCATCGGCATCGTCGTCGGTGCACGCCGGCACTCGAGGTTCGTCTGGTCGATCGTGGCCGCCGTGCTCGGGCTGCTGATGGTCGCTCCGATGTCGCTGCTGTTCCTCGAGTCCGCGACGATCTGAACGGATGCCGCCGCCGGCATACGCCGACGGCGGCGGGCGAGGTCAGCGCTTGCTGGCCAGCACCCGCGCCGATTCGCGTTCAGCTGTCACGTTGCGTACGCCGGCTCGCGAGCCGGCGAGCTTGGCGGCGATGTGCTCGCCGACGGTCACCGGCTCGTACAGGTCGGGATGCTCGTCGTCGATGCACGAGGGAAGGGTGCGGATGACGGCGTCGACATCGCCGTCGTGGAAGAACGCCGCGCTGCGGCGGCGCTCGATGGTGCCGTCGATCACCGGAGGCTTCACGCGGTGCAGCGTCGACATCCACCGTTCGTTGGTCAGGCGCGCGGTCACGTCGCCGAGGTTGATCAGCAGCGCGCCGGCCTCGGGCTGCACGTCGTTCCACGAGCCGTCGGCGCCGAGCACCTGCAGTCCGCGCACCTGGTCGGCCCACAGGATCGTGACGATGCCGTAGTCGGTGTGCTCGCCCATGCCGGTGAGGTCGCCGTCGAGGGTCACGTCGGTGCCGGGCGGAAGGGCGTAGTTGTTCATGCGGAAGACGTCGAGCGAGTGACCGGTGCGGTCCGCGAAGAAGTCCGGTTCGAGTCCCAGCGCGTCGGCGAAGATGCTCGTCATCGTGCGGGCCACGCGAGCGGCCTCCCCGAAGTACGTCTGCACCTTCTGCTCGAAGTCCGGCACATCCGGCCACACGTTGTCGGCGTAGTCGGGCTGAGGGAGATCCGCGGACTCGGGGTAGTCGGCGGCGGTCGCCCCGATGTTGAAGGCCTCGAAGAAGTCGTTCATCCGCGTCGCCGCCTCGACACCGAGGGAGAGGCTGAGCGACTCGGACTTCGGCGGCGAATAGCCGCGGTTGATCTCCGGCGGCGTGCGATAGCCCTTCTTCGCGTCGAGATCGAGCGCGAAGAACGCATCCATCGCCTCGGTGAGGCCGTCGATGATCTCGGGCGGGATGCCGTGCCCGTGAATCTGGATGAACCCGACCGTGCGGCACGCGTGGTCGATGGCTGCGGCGACGGCCAAGCGCTCTTCGGGCGAGCCGTCGGTGACATAGGCGGAGGTGTCGACGGAGGGAACGTGGAACGTCATGGTGACTCCTTCGGTGAGGGCGGTCCGGGCGACCGCGGTGGGTTGCCGCATCAGGCTTTCCCCACCCCTGGAGGGCGTCGCTTTCCGTGCGTGTCATCCGACGCTAGCCGTCCGCCTGTTTCGGGCGCGTGAAGATTCGCCTCGGATGCTCCTCCCGAGTCGGTCCGCGCGCCCCGGCGCGGGTAGGTTCTTCCCGATGAACGCCCCCGCCACCGCCCCGATGCCCGTCTTCCTCGACTGCGACACCGGAGTCGACGATTCCCTCGCCCTTGCCTATCTGTTGTCGTCGCCGGCGGTGCGGCTGGTCGGGATCGGAACGGTCAGCGGGAACACCAGCAGCGAGCAGGCCGCGCGCAACTCCCTGGATCTGCTGGCCCTTCTCGGCGCGCCGGAGGTTCCGGTGGCGATCGGGGCGCGCGATCACCTGCGCAAGACGTACAACGGCGGCGTGCCGCACATCCACGGAGTCAACGGCGTGGGCGACGTCGACCTGCCGACCTCGCCCCACGAACCGGTGGCGGCATCGGCGGCCCGGCTGCTGATCGATCTGTCGCACGAGCACGCCGGCGACCTGCACATCGTCGCGATCGGACCGCTCACCAATCTCGCGCTGGCGCTGCGCGAGGACCCGACCCTGCCGTCCCGCGTGATCGCCGTGACGATCATGGGCGGCGCCGCGCTCGCCCCGGGAAACCTCTCGCCGGTTGCCGAGGCGAACATCGGCAACGACCCGGAGGCGGCGGCCGCTGTCGTCGAGGCCGACTGGGACCTCACGATCGTGCCGCTGGATGTCACGATGGAGAACGTGCTGCACGAGGCGGACCGGCTGCGGCTGCTGGAATCGGATGTTCCCGGCGCGCGCGCTCTCGGCGAGATCCTCGACCTCTACTTCGACTTCTACCTGCCCACCTACGGCACGCGAAGCTCGGCGCTGCACGATCCGCTGGCGGCGGCGATCGCCGCGGGCGGCGTCATCCCGACCCTCGCCCCGCGCGTGCCCGTCGTCGTCGACACGACCGACGGCCCCGGACGCGGGCAGACCGTGGCCGACCTGCGCGGGCAGCGCCTCGGTGCCGTCGACCACCCGGGAGTGCGAACACGCATGGTGCTGGGCACCGACCGCCCGCTCGGACCGCACCTTCTCGACGTGGTCACGGCGCCGGCGCGCCGGAACGCTCCCGTCGAGGTGTGACGCGCGCGCCGGGCACGGAGCCCGGCGGATCCGCGCCCGGCGGATCCGCGGGTCGCATGCGGCGTTCGCCCAGGCTGGCCATAGCGAGAACGTGCAGGGTGTCCCGGTGAACTATTCCGCTCATCGCCCCGGCCAGTTCGGCTCCGACGGCCAGATCGAGTTCCCGGTCGACGATGACGCCGAACCCCAGTACCTCTCCGACCTGAAGCCCGCGCGCGACGACGTCGATCAGGAGACCGGCGCCGCTGAGGCGGCATCCGCGCTCCCTGCCGGCACCGCGACGGAGCCGACCGTCGTCCTCGACGACACCGCGACGGACGAGCCGGAGCCCGACGTCGCGCCGCGGGGGCGCCGTCCCCGTGCCGGACGCCGACGCCGGATGCCGCTGTCACGACGCCTGGCGATCCTCGGCGGCGCAGACGGCGACATCCTCGACGACGTGCCGGCTGAGACCCCGCGCTTCGTGCAGATGTTCTTCGTGCTGCTCGGCACCGCCGTCGTCTCGGCGCTGTCGATGTTCTTCGCGCTCCTGACCGGCGTAGAGGTGATCGTGTGGATCGCCGTGCCGCTGGCGATCGTGTGGGCCCTCATCATCTTCAACCTCGACCGGTTCCTCACCTCGACGATGACCTCCACGCGCAATCCGTGGCGTCTGCTCGGTCTCGCGTTCCCGCGCGTGGTGATGGCGGCGCTGATCGGCGTCGTCGTGGCGGAACCGCTCGTGCTGCAGATCTTCCAGAACGACATCACGCGCGAGATGAACGCGACCAACGTGGTGCAGGCCCTCGAGGACCAGACGGCGGTCACCGACGGGCCCGAAGCGCAGGCGCTCGACGCTGCCGGCGAGCGCCTCGCCGAACTGGAGAACCAGGCGGCGACGGGCATTATCGCGGGCACGTCGTCGACCTCTGCCGAGGCGGCCGCCGCGCAGACGACGGTCGACCAGCTCACCGCCCAGCTCGCCGAGAAGCAGGCGGTCATCGACGAGGCGCGCCTGCTCTACCAGTGCGAGCTGACGGGCGCCGGTGCCGGCGAGGTCGAAGGATGCTCCGGCGTCACGGGCGAAGGATCGAGCTCCGAGGCCGCCGAGGCGCAGCTGAGCGCGGCACAGGCGGCATACGACGAGACGGCCGCCCAGCTGCTGGAGGCGCAGAACGCCCTCACCGCCGCGAACGGAGCCAGCGCGGATGCCGCGGCGAGCGCATCCGAGATCAACAAGCAGCAGGCCGAAGACGAGCTGCCCGTGGCCCGGGAGCAATACGACATGGCGCTGGCGGCATATAACGAGCAGGCCGAGTCCGTCGCGTCGGGCAACGCGGGTGCGACGGGGCTGCTCAGCCAGATGAGCGCCATGGAGCGCCTGGCTGAGCAGGAACCGGCGATCCGGTGGGCGCACCTGCTCATCGCGGGCCTGTTCTTCATGATCGAGCTGCTGCCGGTGATCGTGAAGGTGCTCACCAGCTACGGCGACCCGTGGCCATGCGTCGCCAGGTCGATCTCGACCGCGTCACCGCGCGCACGTGGACCGAGCGCGCATCCATCGCGACCGCCGGGACCGGGTAGTCAGCTGCAGCGGGGGTGCCGCTCAGGCCGGACCCCAGATGGCGGTGAAGCGGGCACGCCGGTGGGCGGGGCGCTCGATCTCGTCGACGATCGCCAGCGCCAGGTCGGCGGCGGAGATGGTCGAGGCTCCGTCGGCGTCCTTGAGGAGAACGTCGCCGCCGAGCACGTACGACCCGCGCGAGGGCGTGCCGAACCAGGCGCCGAAGTCCGACGGCGGGCTGACGTAGAACCAGTCGACCGACTCCGGGGACTGCTTCAGGATGTCGAGGGTGCGCAGACCCGTCTCGATCTCGGGCTTGACCTCGGCGGGGAGGTTCTCGTGGGAGACGTCCCAAAGTGTCCGCCCGCCCTCTTCGAGCTGCAGAGACGACGCCCCGCCGATATAGCCCACGCGCGTCGCGGAGCCCGCGACCTCGTCCAGGAGGCGCTCCAGCACATCCTCCACCTCGCCTGCCATGTCACCGCGGGGCGACAGGGCCACCACGACGGCGTCGCGGCCCTGCACGACGCTCGACAGTGTCTGCGCGTCGCGCGCGTCTCCGGCCACGTGGTCGATCCCCTCGGCCGACGCGTCGGGAGTCGAGCGGCTGACCGACGTGACCTCGTGTCCGCGGCGCGCCGCCTCAGCGGCCACCGCCGCTCCAGCGTATCCGCTGCCGCCGAGAACCGTGATGCGTGCCATGAGTACCGTCCTTTTCCCCGTCCGCCGTCTGCGCGGACGCCTCAGCTCACACCGTGGGCAACACCGTCGGCAGCGTCACGCATTCCGCACGGGCCCGGCGCGGGTCGACGCGGGTCGGCGCGGGTCGCCGCGGGTCGCCGCGGGTCGGCGGGGGTCGGCGCGGGTCGGCGGGGGTCGCCGCGGGTCGGCGGGGGTCGGCGCGGGTCGGTGCGGCCCTCCTTCGCGCACGCCCGCCTTTCAGGGTCCCACCTTCGCGTCCGCCGGCCCGCCCGTCTGTCGCCGTCGCCAGGTCTTCGCCGTTGCCCGATCTTCGCCGCTGCCTTCACCCCCGCCCTTCTTGCCCTAACTCAGGCTGGAACCGCCCCGAACGGCCGCTGCGGCGCCCGATCCGCCCTCTCAGCCTGAGTTGGTGTCACGCGGCTTCCGCTACGGCGCCGGTCGCCCTCGCCCCGGCGTCGGCCGGTCTCACCACGCCGCCGGTCGGCCTCACACCGCCTTCACCCCGTTTCGCGCACGCCTTCGCGCAGCAATTCAGGCTGAGACGGGCCTCGACACCCGCAGCGGCGCCAATTTCGCCCTCTCAGCCTGAGTTGGCGCACAGGAGGCCGAGTTGGTGCACAGACGGCGACAGCGTGGCACGGTGATCTCATGACCTCCCCGCTCGAGCAGCTGCTGGCGCGTCACGTCTCGACCGGCACCGTTCCCGGAGCCGTCGCCGTCGTTGTCGCACCGGGTGCCGACCCCGCACCGCTCGCCGTGGGTGCGTCCGCGCTCGGCGGACCGGACCTCGACGTCGACGCGATCTTCCGCATCCAGTCCATGACCAAACCCGTCACCACCGTCGCGGCGCTGCGGCTGGTCGATCGTGGGCTCATCAAGCTCGACGACCCCGTGGCGCGATGGCTGCCGGAGCTCGCCGACCCGGTCGTGCTGTCGCATCCGGACGCGCCGCTCGACGACACGCGGCCATCGCCCCGGCCGATCACCGTGCGCCACTTGCTCACCAACACCAGCGGATACGGCATGATGACGACCGATTCCCCTCTCGCCCAGGCCATGGTCGAGACAGGACTCGAGGCAGGTCCGCAGCCGAGCGGCCTCGGGGCCGACGAGTGGCTGGCAAGGGCGGCGAGCCTTCCGCTCGCCTTCGCCCCGGGTGAGGGATGGCGCTACCACCACTCCTTCGGCATTCTCGGCGTCCTCATCTCCCGCGTGGTCGGCCGCTCCACGCCCGACCATCTGCGTGACGACCTCCTCGTCCCGCTCGGCATGGTCGACACCGGATTCTGGACCCCGTCAGCATCCGCGCACCGACTGCCGGCGACCTACCGACGCGACGGCGACGTGCTGGTCGAGAGCGAACCCGCCGGTGGCGGGTTCTACGCCGGACCTCCCGCCCACGACGTCAGCCACGAAGAGCTCGTGTCCACCGTCGCGGACTACGCCCGCTTTCTCCGCGCACTCAGCCACGGAGCCGAGGTCGGTGACGGGCCGCTGGTTTCGGCGGAGCTGCTGAAGCTGATGACATCCGATCGTATCCCGGGCGCACTCAAGCGGCCGGACAGCTTCTTCCCCGGCTTCTGGGACCAGATGGGGTGGGGCTTCGGCGTCGGCGTGCAGACCGGCGGCGACCACGCCGGTCGGTTCGGCTGGTCGGGCGGCCTCGGCACCGACTTCTTCGTCGACCCCGACGGCACGATCGGCATCCTGCTGGCGCAGGTCGACCTCGACGATCAGGTGATGGCAATGTTCAACGAGTTCCAGCAGCTGGTTCCGCCTCACTGACCCGTCGCCCCGAGGCGTCGCCGCCTCCGTCCTTCGACCCTTCCGCCGGACCTAAGTCAGGCTGGGACGGTGTTGGGATGCCGCTGCGGCACCGAATCCGCCCGCACAGCCTGAGTTGGTGCATGAGAGGTCGCCGCACCGGGCGCGACGGCTCTGGAGGAGCCGGAACCAACCCCGCGACCCGATCCCCGTTTGGTCGCACCCGCCCACGTGAACAGTTGCCTCCCGCCGTCCGTGTCCACCGGCGGCGTCCGGATGGTATCCGAACCGCCCCGTGCCGGAACTCAGGCTGGGACGGCCTCTGGACGCCGCCACGGCACCGAATCCGCCGTCTCAGCCTGAGTTGGTGCACCGGGGGAGCGGCCTGACCGGATGGGCAGCGACCTCACCGGCACCGGGGCAGCGCCCTGACCGGACGGGCAGCAGCCTGACCGGCACCCGTCAGGACGCTGGTCACTCCGCGGCGGTTCCGCGGGAGCGGCGGCGCACGAGCACGACTCCGCCCGCGATGCCGGCCAGCGCGAGAACGCCGATCACCCACGCGGCCGTCGCGTCTCCTCCGGTCACCGGCAGATCCGCCACGGTGAACTCGGCCCATCCAACGAGTTCGCCGTCGGCGTCGAGCATTGCGAGACGGTGCTCGCCGGCGTCGAGGCCTGCGGGGAGCGTGAGGGTGGCGCCTCCGTCAGCGTCGGCGAGCGCCCAGCCGAGAGGCTGCGGCTCGGAGTAGACGTATCCGAAGTGCCATTCGTCCGCGGCCAGACCGCCGACCGTCACGTCGCGGCCCGCGACGGAGACGGTGATGACGTCGCGGAACACGAGCGGCAGATCGTCACCGTCAACGGTCGGAGCAGCCGGCACGAAGCCCGGTCGCCCGTCGGTCCCAGGCTCTTCCGTGCCCGGCTCCTCCGTCCCGGGCTCCTCCGTCTCAGGCTGTTCCGCGCCAGGCTCCTCGGTCCCAGGCTCCTCCGTGCCCGGCTGCTCCGTCTCAGGCTCTCCCGCGCCAGGCTCCTCGGTCCCAGGCTCCCCCGTGCCCGGCTCTTCCGTGCCGGGCTCCTCCGTCCCCGGCTCCTCGGGCTGCTCGAGTGCGGCGAGCGCCTCGCGCAGCGCGTCGTGCGCGGCGGTGTACGTCTCGTAGCTCGACCCTCCGGCGACGGCGCGTGCCTGCGCCAGAGCGTCGTCGAGGCGGCCGAGCGACTCGTCGGTGTACGGGGAGCGGTCCACGGCCTCCGCCTCGGCGATGAGCACCGGCAGAGCGCGGATGACCTTCCACTCGAGCTGCCCCTGCGCCGCCTGCAGCACGCGGAGCGCCTCGTCGACCTCGGCCTGGGTCGCCGCCTCGTCGCCCAGCACGGCCTCCGCCTCGGCGACGGCCCGTTCCAACACGGCGAAGTCGATCGCGAGGAACCGCTCCTCCTGAGCGACGAGCTCGGATGTCGACGACACGGCCGTCTGCAGCTCGTCGCGATTCACCGGCTGCGGCGTCTGCTCGTCCGGCGCGAACTCCCACCAGTCGAAGTTCGCCACGTACTGATAGGCCTGCCCCGGGACAGGGTCGGAGTGCATCACGACGATGAGCGTGTGGCGTCCCGACACCTCGCGTTCGAGGTCCACGGTGGTGGTGACGTAGTTCCCCCAGCCCCCGGTCTTCGGAAGCGCGACGCTCGCGACCCGGTTCTCCTCGGTCTGCTCGTCGAGGTAGAACTCCAGGCGCGGGTTCGCCCCGACGCGCTCGTCGCGAGTGGATGTGCGCACGGTCAGCGTCGTGAGCGGGCCGGTGCCGAAGGCGACGTCGTCGTAGACCAGTTCGCCGCCGTCGTACGTCCCGCCGACGTTGCCCGACGGACTCGTGCCCTCGGCCACGAGCGAGCCGCCGCTCGACGAGGTGAACTCCTCCGCCTCGACGCGTGTCGGAAGAACCGGCGCGTCGTCGTCGGCCTGCAGCAGCGTCACACGGTCGAGGCTGATGGTGCCCGGGTCGAGCCGCAGGCTCACGGTGGGTGCCCAGTCGGCACGCTCGTCGACGCTCAGCACGGCGTCGAGCGAACCGCTGCGCAGCTCGGACCAGGTGCCGTTCCGCTCCACCCACGAGGTGATCCGGCCGTCGTCGACGACCGTCGCGAAGCGGTCGCCCGGCTCCCACGAGACGCCGCCCTGGATGCCCGCGCCGACATCCCGTCCGCTACCGTCCACGACGACGTCGAACCCGGTCTCGGAGCGGGTGTTGTTGAACCAGCTGTGCGCGCGGTTGCCGACCCCATCGGTCAGTCCGATGAACAGGCTGTCCTCCGCCGAACCCGTGCCGGCGAAGGCGCGCGGCTCGACCACGAGCGCGAAGGGCTCGCTCGTCTCGGCCGGAAGGGCGAGGTGCGTCCAGCGGCGACCGTCGGTGGATATGGCCTCCAGCACGCCCTCTTCGGCATCGACCGCGAGGTCGGCGGCCGGCTCCGATGCGTCGCCGTAGGCGGTGTACTCCGCCAGTCGATCGACCGAGAAGTCGTCGTCGAAGGCGACATCGGCGTAGGCGACGCCGTCGAGCACGACCCGGTCGGTCGCCGGGGAGATCCGCAGGTCGTCCGCAGCGCGTTCCAGCCGGTCCAGCGCGGCGCGAAGCGCGTCGTCGCCCGCCGAGTCCTCGGCGAGCAGGGACCGGGCAGCCTCTCGCGCCTCGTCGAACGCGGCGAACGAGGCCGTCGAGTAGGCACCCCGCACCACCAGGTCGGCATCGGCGAGCGCCTCGGTCAGCTGACGGCGCCACTCCTGATCGATTGCGAGAGTGAGCGTTCCGAGCCCCGAGACGCCGTCACCGCGCAGCGCGGCTGCGGCCGCTCCTTCGAGGGCGGCGTCGGTGAAGGCGAGCGCGAAGGCGGCCGTGGCGGCATCCCCCATCGACCCGGTCAGGCGCAGGTCGGCCGTCGCGGCACCGGTCTTGACGAACGCGGCGGCGACGCCGGCCGGCAGCCCCGGCACGGTCACGAGACCGTCGGCGACGAGGTCGCGACCGTCGGCGCCGGCGAAGGTCGCACCGCGCAGGGTGAGCCCGACCGTGGCGTCGACGGTGCCGTCGGCGGCGGCGAGCACCGTGGTGCGATCGACCGCGAGGGATGCGCCGGTGAAGGTCACCTTGAACACGAACTCCTGCGCGCCGGTCGACGGCGTGCGGCTGAACGCGGCGTCGGTCACCTGCACGACGAGGTCGTCGATGCTGTCGAACTCCGTCGAGGCCGTCGCGTTGCCGGTGAGGATGAGATCCACCGAGCGGTCACCGGTGCGCTCCGCCCGCAGCGTGAGGCCGTCCGGAACTCCGGAGGCGGTGATCGCCCCGCTCGCGGCGAGATCGTCACCGTTCCGCCCGGCGAACGTGCCGTTGGTGATGGTCAGCGCCACCGTGTTCTCGATCGACCCGTCGCCGGCGGTGGAGCGGAACTCGCGCTCGGAGACCACGACGGCGCCGGTCGGGTTGTAGACCGAGCTCGGGAGGGTGTCGCTCAGCGACGCGGGAGCCACTCCGTCGGCCGCCCAGTCCGAGGCGGTGTCGCCCATCGTGAAGGCCAGCGATCCGCCCCCGGTGAGCTGGTCGTAGGTGACCCACGTGCGGTCGAAGCTCTCGCCGTTGAGGGTCGCCGACTGGATGTAGTAGTCGTCGGGCGAGACACCGTCGGCGGAGATGTCGAACGTGCGACCCGATTCGTAGGAGATCCGCACGTTCTCGAAGAACGGCGTGCCGATCTGGTACTCGTCCGACCCGGCGGCGACGGGGAACAGTCCCATCGCGGCGGCGACGAACATCGATGACATGGTTCCGGTGTCGTTGTCCATCGTCGGCAGGAACCCCTGCGGCGAGTTGCTGTAGACCGACGTCTTCACGGGCGGGGTGAACTCGCCGCCGTTGGTCGGCGCCTCGTGCGTCGAGCCGGTGGCGATGTAGCGGTTCCAAGTCTCGTCGGTGTAGATGCTGCGCACCCAGTGCTGGGTCTGCGCGGGCGAGCCGACGTAGTTGAACAGATAGGGCGCCTGCAGATCGATCTCGTTGGCGTTGGCGTGCAGCATCCGGGAGCCGTCGTCGGGAGCGTGCTCGCCGAACATGAAGCTCAGCGCCTCGAGGGTGGTCTCGGCGCCTCCCATCTTCTCGATCATCCCGCCCATGTCGGGGGCGACGTACCAGTTGTACTGCCACAGCGTGCCCTGGTACACGTTGCCGGCCTCGAAGCGCTCGGGGTTCACATCCGCCCACACGCCGGCCGCGTTCTTGGGGAAGACCAGACCAGTCGTCGTGCCATCGGCGAGGGTGACCGCGTCGCTCTTGTACAGGTTCGTCCAGTTCGCCGCGCGCAGCCGGTAGGCGTCGGCTTCGGCGGTCTTGCCGAGCGCGTCGGCGATCGTCGCGAGCGCCCAGTCGTCATACGCGGTGCCGAGGGTGTCGTCGACCTCGTTCGCGATGTAGCCGCGCTGCACGTTGCCGGCGTCGGCGTATCCACCCTGCGACTGCGAGACCAGGGCGGGCCATGCCGCCTCGAGGCCTCTCAGCTGCGCGCCCTTGGCCACGGCGTCGGCGACGACGACCGCGGCGCGCTCGAAG
Organism: Microbacterium sp. MTN4-26; assembly: GCF_042846595.1. Taxonomy (NCBI): domain Bacteria; kingdom Bacillati; phylum Actinomycetota; class Actinomycetes; order Micrococcales; family Microbacteriaceae; genus Microbacterium; species Microbacterium sp. MTN4-26. The sequence goes on along the minus strand of NZ_BTGO01000020.1, from coordinate 6,948 downwards.
CGCACGGTCGGCACCGAGTGCACCTGGTTCGACAGCGACCCGCTGCCGGTGTTCGCAAAGCTCGCATAGAGGTCGACGATGGACTGCGCCATGTCGCGGAAGACCTCGGGGTAGCCGATCGCGAGCACTTCGTACTTGCGGAAGTCGTCCCAGAATCCCCAGCCGTCGTAGTGGATGTAGCCGTCGGCGGCGTAGATCTCGCCGTCGAGGCCGCGGTAGGTGCCGCTCGTGCTGGTGGCGTTCACCGGGGCGCCGAACATGCGGTAGAGGTGCGTGTAGAACAGCTGCTGCAGGTCGCCGTCGGGGTCGCTCGTGGTGGATGCGGTGACCGCGAGACGGCCGAGGATGGCGTTCCAGTCGGCGTGGGTGTCGGCGCGGACCTCCTCGAAGGTGCGTTCGCCCATCTCGACGCCGAGGTCGGTGCGCGCCTGTGCGGCGCTGATGGGGGAGATGGCGACCTCGAGTCCGACCTGCTCACCGGCATCCACGTCGAACTCGAGCACGGCGCCGAGGTCGGTGCCGGTGCGGGTCGCCGTGGTGTCGAGCGCCCCCGAGGACCCCCACGTGCGCAGCGAGCTGACCGGGACGGTCGACTCCGCGTAGTAGTACATGCGGTAGTCGTAGCCGTTGAAGTGACCGGTGAACTCGCCCGACAGTGCGGCGCGACCGTCCGACAGGGTCGAGGTCGTCAGGGAGGCGTCGCGGCGACTGGTGAAGTTGTTTCGCAGGTCCACGACGACGGATGCGGTTCCCGCCTCGGGGAAGGTGAACCGGTCCTGTCCGGTGCGCACGTCGACGGTCGCCTCGGCGAGGATCGCGCCGCGCGAGGTCTGCAGGTCGACGCCGTAGTAGCCGGGCTCGGCCTCCTCGGCGTCGTGGCTGTAGGTCTTCGCGTACGTGCCCGACGAAGGACGCGCGGAGTAGGTCTCGTAGGTGGGCACGACCAGCAGGTCACCGCCGCCGCCGGAACCGCCGACGCCGTTGAGGTTCGTGTGCGTGAAGCCGGCGATCTGGTCCTCGGCGTAGTCGTATCCGCTGTGCGACCGCCCCGGCGTGGTCATGGGGTTGATCTTGATGATCGAGTTCGGAGCCTCGGCGCCGGGCAGGTCCTGGCCGAAGTCGTCTTCGGTCGACACGAAGGTGTTCACCAGCGCCGCGAAGTCGGTTCCCTCGGTCGGTGCGGCTGCGGATGCGACCGGCGCGGCCACCGCGGGCGCAACGGCCGCCCCGAAGACGGCATTCCCGACCAGAGCGGCGCCGACGAGCGCTGCGAGAACGCCGGAGGAGAGGGAGCGGAGGGAACGGGATGTGTGCGACATGCGCGGAAGGCTCCAGGGCAGGGGGATGCGGGGCTCGGGAAGGGGGATGCGTGAGGCTCGGGAGGGGATGCGGGGGCGAGGCGCGGGGTGGTGCGGGAAGGGGCGGGGAGGCGCCCGTGCATCGGGGACCGGGCGGTGCGGGCCCGGTCCCCGATGCAGCCGGCGTCAGCGCGAGGCGGCTGCGCGGCGTCGTGCGATCAGCAGCGCCCCGCCGGCGGCGAGCAGGAGCGCGCCGAGGGTGGCGAAGCCCCATCCCGCTGCGAGGTCGCCACCGGTAGCGGCGAGTCCGCCGCTTGCGGGTGCGGCGTCGGCGGCGAGCGTGATCTCCGTCCAGCCGACGATCATGCCGTCGGCGTCGAGAACCACGATGCGGTGCGTGCCGGCCTCGAGCGAGTCGGGCAGCGTCACCGTTGCGGTGCCGGTCGCCGACACGTCCATCCAGCCCAGCGCCGTCGGCGTGGAGTAGACGTAGCCGAAGTGCCACTCGTTCGCGGCGAGACCGCTGAGCGAGACGGTGCGACCGTCGAGCGTGGCGGTGATCACGTCTTCGAGCGAGGCCGGCAGGTCGGCGCCGTCGGTCACGGGCGCGCTGGGCGTGAAGTCGGGCTGCTCGGTGCCCGGCTCCTCGGTGCCCGGCTCCTCAGTGCCCGGCTCCTCAGTGCCCGGCTCCTCAGTGTCGGCGACCACGGTGACGGTGCGCGTGGCGACCGTCTCGTTGCCGCGGGCGTCGGAGACGGTGTAGGTCAGCGTGTAGCTGCCGGCGGTCGCGGTGTCGACCGCGCCGTCCACCGAGATCTCGTCGGTGAGGTCGCCGTCGACGTTGTCGCTGGCCGACACACCCGCGAGGGCGTCGAACTCGTCGCCGACGGTGATCTCCGCGTCATCCGGAACGGTGAGCTCCGGTGCGGCATCCTTCGTGAGCACGACCTCGTCGACGACGCTGTTGACCGGCATCGCCGAGCCGTTGGCCTGGCTGCGCAGGGTCCGCAGGGTCATCTCGTCGTCGGTGACCTCGATCACCGAGTAGTTGCGCACCTTCTCCTGGTTGATCACCGAAGCGAACCAGGCGTCCGGGGCCTGCGTGTCGTAGTACTTCGAGCCGCTGGCGGAGTTGGCGGTGACGTACAGCACCTCGCCGTCCTTCGCCTCGATCATCGACTGACCGGCGACCTCTGCCGCGTCGGCGAGCTCGCCGTCCTTGACCAGGTAACTGCGGGTGTAGTTGTGGTCGTGGCCCATGAGCACCACGTCGAACCCGAGATCCGAGATCGTCGACGGCATCTGCGCGCGACGGTCTTCGATGTCGCCGTCGTCGTAGTGCGATGCGACCGAGTAGATCGAGTGGTGGAAGGCGAGCACGCGCCAGGTGGCGTTCTCTCCCTGCTCGGCGATGACCTTCTCCATGAACGCGTTGTGCGAGTCGTAGTCGCGACTGTTGGAGTTGATGTTGATGAACAGCACATCCTTGTAGATGAACCAGTAGTCGCCACCCGACGTGGTGAGCCCACCGGCACCGGCCGTGAGGTCTTCGTTGGGCAGGTTGAAGTGCTGCTCGTAGGCCTTCGAACCGACGTCGTGGTTGCCGTTGGTCGCGACGAACGGGATGCTCTGCATCTGCTCCGGCGCGAGGAACAGCTCGTACTGCTGCTCGTTCGGCGCCGTCTCCACCTGGTCACCGGCCGAGAACAGCAGCTCGGCGTCGGGGTAGCTCTGCGTTGCGATGTCGAGCGTGTCGGCCCAGCCGGCGGCGTCGCTGGTCACGTTGCCGGAGGCACCGAGCTGCGGGTCGCCGAAGAACAGGAACGAGAAGTCGCCGTCGAAGTCCTGGGTGCGGAAGGTGTATACATCCGACCAGCCCTTCTCGTCGCTGCCGACGCGGTAGGCGTACTCGGTGTTCTCGGCGAGGCCGGTGAACGAGGCGTCGCGGAAGTACTCGCCGCTCGAGGTGCCGCCGGTCTTGGAGGTCTCGATGGTCGTCGCGGATGCGGAGAAGGTGTCGCCGTCGACGTCGGCCGCGGGTGCGATCTGCGCCACCTGCTCCGTGTCGATGTCGCTGTACCAGGAGATGTTGCGCTCGGATTCGGTCGCTCCGACGCCGAGCACCACGTCGGTGATCGTCGCCTCGTCGGGTTCCGGCACGGTCACGGTCGGCACGAGCGAGGTCACGTCGAGGTAGATGTCGCTGCTGGACTCGCGGTCCTGGTAGAGCGCGACGGCGATGGTGTTCTCGCCCGCCTCGAGGGCCTCCGCCGGAATGGTGAAGGTGCTCGTGAGGGGGTTGCCGTTGCTGGCGCCCGCGTAGGTGAGGTTCTGGTTCGCGGCGGTCTCGACGCGGTCGTCGACGAATCCGGCGACCTTCTCACCGTTCACGTAGACGCGCACGGCGTCGTCGTAGGTGATGGTGCCCTCGAGGCCGTCGAGCTGCGCGAGCTGCTCAGCGGAGATCTCGATCTCGTTGCGGAAGTGGTAGGTCGGGATCGTGTCCGACGAACCGGTCTGCGCGTACTGCACAAGGGTGTCGGCGACGAAGCCGCCACCGAGGTCGGCCGCGCCGCGCTTGGAGCCGAACGAGCCGGCCGCCTGCTTCCAGGCGGAGTCGTCGAAGTCGGCGGTGGTCCACGAGAGCGATCCGTCACCCGACGGGTCGGTGCCGTCGTCGGAGTAGCGCCACTCGTCGTCGGTGGTGAGGTAGCTGTCGGGCAACGCCTCGGGACCGAACTCGAAGTAGTCGAAGTTGCCGACGTAGGGGTGGCCCGAGTCGGTGTCGGCATCCATCGTCACGATGAGCTTGTGATCACCCGAGACGGCCATCGGCAGGTCGACGGTCGTCGTGCCGTAGGCGTTCCAGTTGTCGCCGGTCACGGGGAGGGGAACGGTGACGAGTTCGCTGCCGGCACTCGTGTCGTCAAGGGAGAAGGTCAGCGACGCGTTCTGACCGACGCGGCCGGAGTTGTTCACGTAGCGAACGGTCAGCGTCGACAGCGGGGCCGCTCCGAGCGAGACCGTGTCGAAGACGATCTCACCGCCGGGCCAGGTGCCGCCGACGTTGCCGAGCGACTGACCCGTGGCGTCGGTGCTCGACTCCTTCTTGAGACCGCCGCCGTTGTCGGTGGAGTAGTCCTCCGCCTGGATGCGCACGGGCTCGACGCCGATGCCGGTGACCGCGGCGGTCACGGCCGTCTGCGTCGCGGGGGCAGCCGCCGCGGGCAGAGCCGTCGCGGCGAACGACGCCGCGGTGAGGGAGCAGAGGGCCACGCCGGCGGCGTAGCGCCGCCAGACGCGGCTCGTGCGCGGGTTTCCGGCCGGGGCCGGGAGAGCGTCATGAGAGAGCAAGGAAGGTCACACCAATCTTGGGCAGGGGAAACGGGATGGAACACAACCGAAAGGGGGATGTGCGCGATGCGCCCGCCCCACGTTCGTCGCGTCGGGTGACCCGGGCGGGGACGAAAGATGAACGGCCGGTATCGATTGCGCGGCTTGCTGGGAACGCTCCTACGGGCTTGACAGATGGAGGACGACCCCGGTGACGCCGTCGCGGATGGATGCCATCCCCGACGCGGTTGCGCGCTCGGCGACCTCGACGGTCGCGGACTCCGAGGACAGGTCGGCGTCGGGGGCGGCCGCCGATCCGCGAGATGTCGCGCCCTCCCAGATGACGGCGGTCACGTTCTGCGTCGGCTCCGCCAGCTGTGCCCCGATCAAGAGGAACTGCTGGTCGAGCATCTGGGCGGTGTCGTATGAGAACGTGTCGACCACATCCGCCCCCACACCCACGACGAGGTCGGGCTGGTCCGCGGTCGCGTCGCTCAACGCCTGGGCGACGTCGCTCTCCGCCGTCGACGCCGCGTCGTAGGTCTGGATGCTCGCGCCGGCGTCATCCGCGAGGGCGAGCACACCCTGAAGCAGCCTGTCTGCTTCAGCGGTCGGCGGGTGGACCACGGCGATGCGGTACCCGGTCATCGCCGGTGCCGTGCCGGGCGGTGTCGCCTCGATGGTTCGGCCAGGCTCCGGGACGACGGTGCTCGCGCCGGCCGGCTCGGCGGCGGGAGCTGCGTCGGGATCCGCTGCAGCGCACCCGCACAGCGCGAGCGCCCCGGCGAGGGCGAGGACGCCGCAATGGATCATCGCGGCGCGAGGGAACATCACCGCGTCAGTAGACCCTGGTTCGGGGCCGAGGAGCTGACGCGAGGGTTACGGGCGGATGAACGGTGGCCGTTCACCGTTCATCCGCCTTCGCCTCGACGCACGCGGGAAGTTGCCGTCTCCCGCGTGCGTGAGCGCAGTCAGCTCTGTGTTCTGTTGCGGCGTCGCGCGGTCAGGAGGGCAAGTGCTCCCGTGATCAGGAGTGCTCCTGCGATCCCGGCGAGAGGCCACGGCGTTTCGGATCCGGTCGCGGCAAGGCTCGTCGTGGGCGGGGTGGAGTCGTCAGCGCCCGCGTCGGGCATGGCGGGGCTGCTTGCGCTTGGTTCAGGGGTTGGGCTCCCCGTGGGCACCGGTTCGGGCGCCGGCTCCTCGGAGTCACGCAAGACGGTGAGGAGCGCCTGACTGGTTGCGGTCTCTCCCGCGCCGTTGCTGAACACCGCCCGCACCGCAGTGCCGCTCTCATCCTGCGTGACCGCGCTCAATGTGAGCGTTGTGGAGGTCGCTCCTTCGATGGGCTGGAAGACGGCGTCTTCGAAGGTCAGCTCGTACCACTGCACCTCCAGGTACCGGGACGCATCAGCCGTGAACGTCGCATCCTGCCCCGCCGGAACCTGCTGGTCCACCGGCTGACTCGTGATCTCCGGCGCACTCCCCACCTCCGGGCCTGGCGTGGGTTCGTCGGTGCTGGGCAGCACGGTGAGGAGCGCCGCCCGGGTCGCGGTCTCACCCGGACCGTTGGCGAACACGGCGCGGACCGCTGTGCCGCTTTGATCCCGGGTGACCGCACTCAACGTGAGGGTCGGGGAGGTTGCCCCTTCGATGGGCTGGAAGATCGCGTCTTCGGAAGTCAGCTCGTACCACTGCACCTCCAGATACCGGTTCGCGCTGGCCGTGAACGTCGCATCCTGCCCCGCCGGAACCTGCTGATCCACCGGCTGGCTCGTGATCTCCGGCGCTCCCCCCACGTCCGGACCAGGCGTGGCGTCCTGGGTCGTGACGGTGGATGGATTGGCCGGCGCACGGGTGCCAGCGACGGCGACCGACGGCACGGCCAGGGCAGCCGACGTCAGGGCGAGCACACCTGCGATCGCGCCGAGCGCACGTGCTGTGCGGGATGTGTTCGCACGAGTGCGCGTGGGTCGTGTGGCCATGGGTTTCCTCCGAACGACAACGAAACAGCAGGACGAGGGCGCCGCGTCAGCCAGACCACATCACCCGATCGGCCCAGTCGCACGCGATCCCCACGAACAACACGCAGGAGACCCAGCGAGTTGAGGCGCGGAGGCACCGACTCCGCGCCCACCCTATGCACGACGACAGAGCCGTCTCGTCGTGCGATACCCGCGGAGGCTCCCGAGGCTGCATGAACCGTTCGACCGGTCGACGCTCACAAGCGGTGCTCCCGCGCCTGCTTCCGCGGAAATCCGGGACTCGTCGGCTCTGGCGCCACCCTTCGATGCCCCTCCCGAGATTCGCGCAGATTCAT
>NZ_BTGO01000019.1:0-66178 GCF_042846595.1 Microbacterium sp. MTN4-26 | reverse complement strand
TCCAGAAGCTACTCTCGAACCCAACAAGCAACGGTGTTGCACTGACCGGCTGAATCCGCCACGCCACGCCTCCTCTTGAGCCGTGATCTCCTCGCGAAGCGTCGACAGCGCTGCGTCGGCGCAGCGGCGTCGGAAGCGTCGCCGCGCGGGTCAGAGCTTGCGCAGCAGCACGCTGGAAACCGCGTGATCGGCGGCCTTCTTGAGCACGAGGCTCGCGCGGTGTCGCGTGGGAAGAACGTTCTCGACGAGGTTCGGGAGGTTGATGTCGCGCCAGTACCCGAGGGCGCGCGGAACGGCTTCCTCGTCGGGAATCTGCGCGAACCGGTTGAAGAACGAGTTCGGGTTGCTGAACGCCGCCTCGCGCAGCGCGAGGAAGCGGTGCACGAACCACTGCTCGATGTCGTCGGGAGCGGCATCGACGTAGATCGAGAAGTCGAACAGGTCGCTCACCGCGACATCATTGGGCGCGGGCGGCGGCTGCAGCACGTTCAGGCCCTCGACGATGACGACGTCGGGGCGGCGCACGGTGACGTGCGCATCCGGGACGATGTCGTAACGCATGTGCGAGTAGAAGGGCGCCCGCACCTCGTCGGCTCCCGACTTCACCTCGGTGAGGAAACGCACCAGGGCGCGCCGGTCGTAGGACTCCGGGAAACCCTTGCGATCCATCAGACCCCGCCGCTCCAGCTCGGCGTTCGGGTAGAGGAATCCGTCGGTGGTGACGAGCTCGACGCGCGGTGTGCCGGGCCAGCGGCTCATCAGTTCGCGCAGCAGCCGGGCGATGGTCGACTTGCCGACGGCGACCGACCCGGCGACCCCGACGACGAAGGGCGTCGTGGAGTCCTGCTCGCCGAGGAACGTGCTCGTGTCCACGCCGAGGGCCTTGGTGGAACTGGCGTAGAGCGACAGCAGCCGACTGAGCGGCAGGTAGACCTCCGCGACCTCGGTGAGGCTCAGACGGTCGCCGATGCCGCGGATCTGCACGACCTCGGTCTCCGTCAGCGGCTGGGCCAGTCCGCCCGCCATCCGGGCCCACTCGTCGCGCTCGATCTCGCGATACAGCGAGAGCGCGGGGGTCTGCGGTGTCACCTGGTCGTCGATCGACATCCGCCCCATCGTATCCATGCGGTGCGCCCGGACCCGCCGCGTCGGTACGCTGGCGACGTGCGCCTGGGAGTCCTCGACATCGGTTCGAACACCGTCCATCTGCTGGTGGCGGATGTGAGCCCGGGCGGCCGTCCTCTCGCCACGACCTCGCAGCGTACCGTGCTGCGCCTCATGCGCTACCTCGACGACGACGGCGCCATCCGGCCCGAAGGCGTCGAGGCGCTCGTGACCGCGGTGCGCGAGGCGCGCGAGATGGCAGCCGCCGAGAACGTCGCCGAGCTGCTGGCCACCGCCACCTCCGCGGTGCGCGAAGCGGCCAACGGCCCCGCCGTCATCCAGGCGATCGAAGAGGCGCTCGACCAGCCGCTGCAGGTGCTGGGCGGCGAGACCGAGGCCCGCTACACGTTTCTCGCCGTGCGCCGGTGGTTCGGATGGTCGGCCGGACAGATCCTGCTGTTCGACATCGGCGGCGGATCGCTCGAGATCGCGGCCGGCGGCGACGAGCTTCCGGATGCGGCCGCATCGGTGCCGCTCGGAGCGGGCCGGATGACCCTCCGGTACATGCCCGACGACCCGCCCGGCGAAGACGCGGTGGACCGGCTCCGCAAGCACGCGAAGAAGAAGCTCGAACCGCTCGCCGACACCTTCACCTCGCTCCCCCGGCCCGATCATGTGGTCGGGTCGTCGAAGGCGATCCGGTCGCTCGCCAAGCTCGCCGGCTATCCCATGGCCGGATGGTCGGGCACCGAGCGGATGGTGCTGCCGCGACAGGCGCTGAAGGCCTGGATCCCGCGCCTGGCGCGCATCCCTGCCGACGCCCGACAGGAGCTGCCCGGTATCACCGCCGACCGCACCCTGCAGATCGTCGCGGCCGCCGTCGTGCTCCACCAGGCCATGAAGGTGATGGAGGTCGACGAGCTGGAGGTGTCGCCGTGGGCTCTCCGCGAGGGCGTCCTGCTGCGCTACATCGAGTCGCTGTCATGGAGCGCCCCCGCGGTGTGACACCGGTGTGGCCGGGCGATCAGGCCGACCGCGATCAGGCCGGACCCTCGATCAGGGTCACGCTCGCCGACTGCGTCGCGCCGGAGGAGTCGGTCCACGTGATCGTGACGATCTCACCCGGGTCGTAGCCGGCGAGGACCTCGGCGAGCTCCGTGGTGTCGGCCACCGCCGTGCCGTCGACCGCGGTGATCGTGTCGCCCGCGGCCAGGCCTGCGTCGGCGGCCGGAGTGCCCGCGATCACGCCGGCGATGGTCGCGCCGGACGTCGTCGTCGTCTGGGTCGAGCCCGACCCCGACCCGCCGTAGCCGCCGTAGCCGGTGCTGGTGGCCGCGGCGGTCTGCACGCCGAGGAACGCGGAGTACCCCACGGTCACGCCGTCGGATTCGTCACCGGCGAGGATCTGCTCGACGATGGCCAGCGCATCCTCGATCGGAACCGCGTACCCGACGGTGACGACGCCGCCGACCGACGCGGCGGTGGTCATCCCGATCACCTCACCCTCGTCGTCGAGCAGCGCTCCGCCGGAGTCGCCCGAGACCACGTCGGCGAGCACCTCGATCATGCCGTAGAGCGTCTCACCCGCGGTCGTGCCCGACGACGCGGTCGTCACCGACGACTCGAGGGCGGTGATCTCGCCGTCCGCGGCCATCAGCACGCCGCCGCCCTCGGCGTTGCCGACCGCGGTGACGGCCTCTCCGACGGTCTCGTCGTCGTCGTCGATGGCGGCGACCTCCAGCCCTGACGCCCCCTCCAGCTGCAGCAGGGCGACGTCGGAGTCCTCGGAGGTTCCCACGAGCGTGGCGGCATAGGTCTCTCCGGTGGTCGCGATCGTCACCGAGATCTCGGTCGCGCCGTCGATGACGTGGTTGTTCGTGAGGATGAGGCCGTCCTCGGTCAGCACGATTCCGCTTCCCGCAGCGGCTGCCTCGCTGTATCCGAGAACCGTCTCGATGATCACGACACCGGTCGACTCATCGTCGTTCGCCTCGGTCGCCTCGCTGACGGAGGTGGTCGTACCGGATGTCTGGCTGTCGTCGCCGTATCCGCTCCCGTCGCGGCCACCGCCGCCCCACGACGGCGCCTGCGGCACGGCGGGCGCTGCGGCGACGGTCTGCGTCGTGTCGGATGCGGCGGAAGCGGTCGCTGTCACCCCGACCACGGCGGTCGTCGCCAGGGTCGCCACCGCCACACCTGCGCAGGCGACGATCACCGGCCGTCGGTACCAGGGCCGTGCGACGGTCGTCGCATCAGCCTCCTGCTGCGAGGTCTGCTGTGCGGTGGAGAGGTTCTCGTCCATGGGGTGCCGTCCTTTCGAGGTGTTGCCCCTAGGACACCAACCCCGCTCATGCGGGAACCCTGGCGCGCTTCAGCGTTGCCTATGTGTGCCGGCTCGAGTCTGACGGCATCGTCGCCGCGACCGTCCCTCGCAGCCGGGATAGGTTGGAACAGCAACGTCGGGAGGGGAGCCGGACTTCGTATGTCTCCGTCGACGGCACGGGGCGCGAAGCGACGCGCAATCGGGTCCTGGGCGCCGCGTACGAGGTGTTTGCCGAGGTCGGGATCGACGCGGCGACGGTCGAGGCGATCTGCGCCCAGGCGCACTTCAGCCGCGGGGCCTTCTACTCCAACTTCGCCTCCAAGGACGACCTGTTCCTCGAACTCATCGAGAAGGTCACGAACGATCGGATGCGGCGGGCAGCGGGCTTCGCGCACGCCTTCGGCGATGCGTCCGCGGCGGCGCCGATGCCCGCCGACCCCGCCGACGTGGTGCGCGCGATCGCGGACATGGCGACCGAGGACCGCACCGGCGTGCTGCTGATGGCGGAGGTGCGCATCCGCGCCATGCGCGACCCGGCGATCGCCGAGGCCTACCGCACGTTCAAAGAGCGCACGCTGGCGCAGATCGCCGACATCCTCGGTCTCGCGCTCCGCGCCTACGGTCTCTCGCCGCGCATCGCTTCTGCGACCCTGGCGAGGATCGTGCTCGAGACGTGGGAGACCGCATCGATCGACGCGGTCATCGCGGGCGAGGATACGGCCGGGATCTCGGCCCTCGTCGCCGCGCGAACGGCCGAGATCGGCCTGCTCTTCGCCGATGAGGACGGCGGCGGATAGCCGGGGCCGGCCCGCGTTTCGTCTCGGTCGCTCCGCTCCCTCGCTCAACGACCGGAAGGGGTACCCCACCTCCCCGGCCCCGGTCGTTGAGCGAGCGAAGCGCCCCTGCCGGTCGTTGAGCGAGCGAAGCGAGACGAAACGCCCTCCCCACCCCGTGGCCCCGCGCACACGCCCACAGATCCGCGGCACAGACGAACACCGCCGTCGGCACCGCCGCTACGGTCACCCGATGGGGTTCCTCTACATCCTCCGATGCGCCGACGGCACGTTCTACGTCGGAAGCACCCGCGACCTCGACCGGCGCGTCACGCAGCACCAGGCCGGCATGGGCGCCGCGTACACCTCCCGCCGACTCCCCGTCGAGCTCGCGTGGAGCGGCGAGTTCGCGCGGATCGACGACGCCTTCCTGTGGGAGAAGCGTATTCAGGGATGGAGCCACGCGAAACGCCAGGCGTTCATCGACGGCGGCCTCGACGCCGTGCGCGGCTGGAGTTCGCGAGGGCGCGGCGGCGGATAGCCGGGGCCGGCCCGCGTTTCGTCTCGGTCACTCCGCTCCCTCGCTCAACGACCGGAAGGGGTACCCCACCTCCCCGGCCCCGGTCGTTGAGCGAGCGAAGCGCCCCTGCCGGTCGTTGAGCGAGCGAAGCGAGACGAAACGGGTCAGAGAGCGAGACGCTCGGCGACCACCGACGCGAGGGCGTCGGCGTGCGAGCGCGCGTCATCCTCCGACGCCGCCTCCACCATCACCCGCACGAGCGCCTCGGTTCCGGATGCGCGCAGCAGCACGCGACCCGACTCGCCGAGCGCGCGCTCGGCGTCGACGACCGCCTGCGCGACGACGGGATCCCCGACCCGCGAGCGGTCCACATCCTTCACGTTCACGAGCACCTGCGGGTACACCGTCATGACCGATGCGAGCTCCGCGAGCGTGGCCTTGCGGTGCGCCATCTCCGCGGCGAGGTGGAGGCCGGTCAGCAGCCCGTCGCCGGTCGTGGCGTATTCGCTCATGATGACGTGACCGGACTGCTCGCCGCCGAGGGAGTAACCGCCGGCGTTCATCCTCTCCAGCACGTAGCGGTCGCCGACCGCGGTCTGCTCGACCCGGATGCCGTGCTCGGCCATTGCACGGTGCAGGCCGAGGTTGCTCATGACCGTGGCCACCAGCGTGTCCTGCGCGAGATGGCCGCGCTGCTTCATCGCCACGGCCAGGATCGCCATGATCTGGTCGCCGTCGACGACCGTGCCGTCGGCGTCGACGGCCAGGCACCGGTCGGCGTCGCCGTCGTGGGCGATCCCCAGGTCGGCGCCGAGGCGCACGACCTCCGCCCGGAGCGCGTCGAGGTGCGTCGAGCCGACGCCGTCGTTGATGTTGAGTCCGTCGGGGTCGGCACCGATCACCGTGACCGTCGCCCCGGCATCGGAGAAGGTCTCGGGTGAGACGCCGGATGCCGCACCGTGCGCGCAGTCCAGCACGACGTGGAGACCCTCGAGGCGATGCGGAAGCGAGCCCAGCAGATGCACGATGTAGCGGTCTTCCGCGTCGGCGAACCGGCGGATGCGGCCGACGCCGCCGCCGGTCGGCTGCAGCTTGGGGCCGTCCATGGCCGCCTCGATGCGCTGCTCGACCACATCGGGGAGCTTGACACCGCCTCGGGCGAAGATCTTGATGCCGTTGTCGGGTGCCGGGTTGTGCGAGGCGGAGACCATCACGCCGAAGGCGGCGTCGGTGTCGGCGATGAGGAACGCCGCGGCCGGCGTGGGCAGCACGCCGGCGTCGAGCACGTCGACGCCCGATGAGGCGAGACCGGCCGAGACGGCGGCGGTGAGGAACTCACCCGACACGCGCGGGTCGCGGGCGACCACCGCGGTGAGGCGCTTGCCGGCCGCGCGTCGCGCGTCCGCCGTACGACCCTGGCCCAGGACGACCGCGGTCGCCTGGGCCAGGGAGAGAGCGAGATCGGCGGTGAGGGGGCCGTTGGCCAGCCCCCGCACCCCGTCCGTACCGAAGATCGGCATGGAGGACGGTTGCTCGATCAGCGCTTCGAGTACTGCGGCGCCTTGCGGGCCTTCTTGAGTCCCGCCTTCTTGCGCTCCTTGACGCGCGCGTCACGGGAGAGGAAGCCGGCCTTCTTCAGCGCCGGACGGTTGTTCTCGGCGTCGATCTCGTTCAGCGCACGGGCGATGCCGAGGCGGAGCGCACCGGCCTGGCCCGAGGGGCCGCCGCCGTGGATGCGCGCGATGACGTCGTAGCCGCCCTCGAGGCCGAGGAGGGTGAACGGGTCGGTGACCAGCTGCTGGTGCAGCTTGTTCGGGAAGTAGTCCTCGAACGCACGGCCGTTGATGGTGAGGGTTCCCGAGCCGGGGATCAGCCGCACGCGGGCGATGGCCTGCTTGCGGCGACCGACGGCGGCGCCGGGGACCGAGAGCACGGGGCGCTCGGTGGCCACGACGGCCTCGTCGGCCGGGGTCTCGGTCGAGAAGTTGGAGATGTCTGCGGTGTCCTGGATGTTCGCCACGAGTGTGTCCTTGTCTGAGGCGGCGCTTACTGGGCGACCTGGTCGAGGGTGTACGTCTGGGGCTGCTGCGCGGCGTGCGGGTGCTCTGCGCCGGCGTACACCTTGAGCTTCGACAGCTGCTGGCGGCCCAGGCTGTTCTTGGGGAGCATTCCGCGCACGGCCTTCTCGACGGCGCGGACGGGGTTCTTCTCGAGAAGCTCCTCGTACGACACGGCCTTCAGACCGCCCGGGTAGCCCGAGTGGCGGTAGGCCATCTTCTTCTGGAGCTTCTGACCGGTGAGGGCCACCTTGTCCGCGTTGACGATGACGACGAAGTCGCCCATGTCGACGTGGGGAGCGAAGGTCGGCTTGTGCTTGCCGCGGAGCAGGGCCGCGGCGTGGGAGGCGAGGCGGCCGAGAACGACGTCGGTGGCGTCGATGACGAGCCACTCGCGCTGAGCTTCGCCAGCCTTGGGGGTGTACGTGCGCGTCACAATAGTGCTGCTTTCTTGATCGAACGGAGAGGTTCGTGAATCCCGCTCCGGTGGTCGTTCCGCGGCGGATGCCGGGTGAACAGGCCGGTGGAGGGCTCACGTTCGCGGTGCCGCGCCAGCAGGGCGCAGACACCAAGGGTCCACACTACGGCATGGCGAGCGGATCGGCAAAACACTCACCGAGCCGAGGTCGGCAGGGTTGCGGTTGGGCGCAACCCTGCCGCCGTCGACCCCCGGAAGATGGGGCGACTCGACGCGCCTCGCGGCGCCCCCGAGCCGCTGAACCCAGTCAACAGCGATTGGGGTGTATGTCAGGAGTTGCAACCTTCCCCAGCAGCAATCCGACACTGTCATTCAACGCGCGGACAACGGCGTAATCAAGGGCGGTTGCGCAACGCGCCCGCAAGATTCCAGCATGACTTACACGAGGAGCAGGATGACACCGCTCGCGTTGAAGCCCAGGTGCGCGACGACCGCCGCGGTGAGGCGGCCGGTCGCGGCCGCCAGAGAACCGCACCCGATGCCCACCGTCACCCCGGCGACGAGGATCGCCCACGTCGGCGTCACCCCGATCGCACCCACGTGCAGAAAGACGAACAGGGCCGTGGTCACGGCGATCGCCGCGATCCGCGAGAGCCAGGCTCCCCCGCCGATCTGCGTGGTCGCGCGCTGGATCAGACCGCGGAAGAACAGTTCCTCGACGATGGGCGATACGGCCACATAGCCGACGACGAGCACGGCGACTCCGACAACCGTCTCGAGGGCGCCGGCATCCAGTGTCGCTCCGCCGAGGCTCCCCGTCGTCGGCACGATGAGCTCGACGAGCCCGCGCATCATCACCGCGAGCGACAGACCGAGCAGCACGTCGATCCCGCGCGTCTCGATCCTTCCGCGCGCGCTGAGCCCCTCCGAACGGGAGGCGCCGATGCGAGCGGCGCCGACGACAGCGAGCGCCATCGGCGCGTTGATGAGCACGATGTCCACCAGCGACACCGCCCACGCCGGCCACCCCGTGAGCGCAGATCGCCAGGACGATGACAGAGCGATCACGATCACCGTCGCGATCAACCCCGCGCCGGCGGCCCCGAGCGCCGACCACGGGCGGTCAAAACGAAATGACGGAAGTCCCGGGCGTGAACCCGGGACTTCCGTCATGGTGTCGCTCGAAGCGAGCGTCAGCTGTTCTGCGAGGCGCGACGGCGAGCAGCCGCAGCGGTCACGGCGATGCCGCCGAGGCCGACGGCGCCGATACCGAGCCAGATGGCACCCATCGGGACGTCGCCACCGGTGGCCGGCAGCTCACCCGAGTCGGAGTCGGAGTCGCTGTCGGCGGTCACGGTGATCTCGGTGGTCGCGATGACGTTGCCGTCGAGGTCGGTGAGGACGACTTCGTAGGTGCCCGCGCCACCACCGGTGAAGGTGGCGGAAGCGGAGCCGTCGACGACATCCTTGGTGACCGAGTAGACGGTGTCACCCGATGCGGCGTAGGCGATCGAGGTGAGCGAAGCGCCTGACGGGCCGGTGATGGTGAAGACGACCTGGTCGTAGGCTTCGAGGCCCGTGAAGGTGATGATGGTCGACTGGCCCGGCGCGATGACCGGGTCGGAGACGGCGCCACCCGACGGGGTGTAGGCGGTTGCGGCGGCTGAACCACCGAGGACGAGCGCGCCGGCGATAGCGAGCGCAGCGAAAGACTTCTTGAACACGGGACTCCCAACAGTTCCGAGTGGCGGCAATATTCTCGAGGAAGCGGCCTGCAGACCCCCGCCCGACGAGTGGCTGAAGTTACCTGTGTGACTGCTGTGTATACGAGAGGCTACCCCCTCATGTACCTCAAGGCTAGAGCCTGGGAACTCGCTGACCAAACTCGCTGCGTAAACGTCCTGTAAACGAATGTGCCGGCGGCGGGTCTGCGCAGACCGCGAATTCACCCCAGCGCGGTGCCCGCGAGGGCCAGCCCTACCCACGCCGCATTGAAGACCGCGTGGGTGAGCACGGCGGCCCAGATGCGCCCGGTGAGCATCACGAGAGCGCCGCACACGAGGCCCAGCAGCCCGATCGACACCACCTGGTCGACGGCGAGCTCACCGAGCAGCCCGTGCACCACGACGAACAGCCCGCTCGAGAACAGCACCGCCGCGGTCCCCGCTACAGCTCTCCCGCACGGGCGACGAAGCACCGTGTAGAGCGCGACGAGCACGACCGCGCGGAAGAAGAACTCCTCCACCAGCGGGGCGACGACGACCGGCGCGACGACGTCGGTGAACACCCACCCGTCCGGCAGCTGCCCGCCGAGCCGCTCCAGCTGAGGGAAGGCCTCGTCGCCGCCGGTTGCGGCGGCGAGCCATCCCTGCAACAGCCGAAGCATCAGCCCGAGCGCCACACCGAAGAGCAGATCGACAGTGCGCAGGCGCAGCAGGCCGACCGGGCGCGAGCGGGTGAGCGCGAACACGACGGGCGCGAGCATGCCGAGCCACAGCAGCGCCATGGCCGCCGCCGACCCCCACGCCGTCGGCCAGAGAAGGGATGCGGCGGTCGCCGCGAGCACGCCGACACCGAGGCCGGCGAGCGCGGCGGCCAGGACCCACTCCCGCCACCGACGGACCGTTCGTCCCCCCAGCCGCCAGTCGGTGCGACGCTCGCGACGGCGCGAACGGCTCCGCCGCGTGGGCTCTCCGTCGGGAGCCGGGAGCTCCTCGATGAGCGCGGCGGTCGACGCGGTGTCGTCGCTAGAGTGGGCGGGCACGCGAACACGCTACCGGGGCCGCCCGGATCTGAGGTACGCGAGGAGACTTGGTTGGTCGAGCTCATCACCGTCTGCACGGGCAACATCTGTCGTTCCCCGCTCGCGGCGCAGCTGCTGCAGACGCGCCTGCCCGGCGCCACAGTGACGAGCGCCGGCACGCGAGGACTACCCGCCGCCGAGATGACACGGGAGGCCGCCTACCTCGCGCAGCACCTGGGAGTGCCGGCGGAGGTCTCCGCGTCGCACCGGTCGCGGTTCCTGCACGAGGCGCACCTCGCCTCCCCCGACCTCATCATCACGATGACCCGCGAGCACCGCCGCGAGATCGCCGAACTCGCCCCCTCGCGGCTGCGTCACACCTTCACCGCGCGCGAGTTCGCCCGTCTCTCCGCCGTCACCTCCGACGACGACCTGTTCGCCGCCGCTGCGGCCGCAGGAACCGACGCCGGCCAGCGGCTGCGGGCCGCGGCCGAGGTGCTGTCGGCGCGGCGCGGCCTCATCCCCCCACCGCCCGACCCGAACGACGACGACGTCGTCGACCCTTACCGGCAGGAGTGGAGCGTGTACCAGCGGTCGGCGGCACAGCTCGTTCCCGCGATCGACGCCGTCGTGCGCGTCGTGCGGCTGGCTGCCCCGTCATGAATCGACTCACGCCGCGTCATCGGCTGTAACAACGGCTGTGGCAGGATTGGCGCCAGTATGGAGCTCACCGATTACATCCGCATTCTGCGCAAGAACTGGCTGATCATCGTGATCGCGACGCTCCTGGGCGTCGGCACCGCCGCCGCGTACTCCCTCACCCGCGAACCGCAGTACGAGGCCTCGAGCACCGTCTTCGTGTCGACGCAGTCGGGATTCAGCGTGTCTGAGCTGCAGCAGGGCGCGAACTTCACGCAGTCCCGCATGACCACCTACGCCGAACTGGTCACCAAGCCCATCGTCACGAACCCCGTGATCGCGGAGCTCGGCCTCGGTGTCACGTCGGACTCCCTGTCGTCGAAGGTCGCCGCCTCGAACCCGCTCAATACGCAGCTGGTGACGATCACCGTCACCGATCCCGACCCGGTGCAGGCGGCGAACATCGCCAACGCGCTCGGCGCGAGCCTGTCGTCGGCGGTCGAGTCGATCGAGAACACCACCGGTGCCGAGACGAGTCCGGTGCGCCTCACGCGCGTCGAAGACGCCATCCCGCCGCTCAGCCCCTCGAGCCCCAACGTGCCGCTGAACCTCGCGCTCGGCGCCCTGGTGGGCCTGGCCATCGGCGTCGGTGTCGCCGTGCTCCGCTCGGTCGTCGACACGCGCATCCGCACGCCGCGCGACGTCGAGCTGGTCACCGACACGCCCCTGATCGGCGCCATCGCCTTCGACCCGAAGGCGAAAGAGCGTCCGCTCATCGTGCACGCCGACCCGCTCAGCCCGCGCGCGGAGTCGTTCCGCACCATGCGCACGAACCTGCAGTTCCTCGACATGGAGGGCCGCTCGAGCTTCGTCGTGACCTCGAGCGTGCCGAGCGAGGGCAAGTCGACCACGACCATCAACCTGGCGATCGCCCTCGCGGATGCCGGCAAGCGCGTCGCGCTGCTCGACACCGACTTGCGCAAGCCGAAGGTCGCCGAGTACCTCGGCATCGAGGGCGGCGCGGGCCTGACCGACGTGCTGATCGGCCGGGCGCGGGTGGGCGACGTCATGCTGCCGTGGGGTCACCGCAGCATGTACGTGCTGCCGGCCGGGAAGATCCCGCCGAACCCGAGCGAGCTGCTCGGATCGAAGCAGATGGAGACCCTCCTCAGCGTGCTGGAGCGCGACTTCGACGTGGTGCTGTGCGACGCGCCGCCGCTCCTGCCGGTGACCGACGGCGCCATCCTCGCCAAATCCACATCGGGCGCGATCGTGATCGTCGCCGCCGGACGCACGAACCGCCACCAGCTCGGCGGCGCGGTCGACGCCCTCGGCACGGTCGGGGCGAAGATCGCCGGTGTCGCGCTGACCATGGTCCCGACGCGCGGCCCGGACTCGTACTACGCCTACGGCGCCGGATACGGCTACGGGTACGGCTACCGCGAGCAGCCCGAGAAGAAGCGCGGCACGCGCCGTACCCCCGGTCCCGCTCCCGTCGAGCCCGAGACCGAGGCGGCTCCGATGGACGAGAGCTTCTTCGGGCTCGCGGCACCGGATGCCGCCGACCAGACCGCGCCGGATGCCACCGCCGACGCCGCGCCGCGCCGCCGATCGACGGCCACGCCCCCGGTTCCGGCCACGCGCGCCGAGGCCGCGAACGCCGCGCCCGAGCAAGCGCCGGAGGATGACTCCGCCTGGCGCCCGTCCGCCCCGTAGCCTGCGATGGCCGGGGGAAGATCGGGCACGCCGGCGGGTGCCCAGTGGGGCGCGGTCGCGCTCGTCGTCGTACTCGCGATCGTCGTCGGCGCCGTCGCCTACATCGCGTACGACCGGGCCAACCCGGACGGCGGCGCTCAGAGCGCGGCGCCGGTCCCCACGTTCAGCCTCGGCGTGGAGTCCGCGTCTCCGACGCCGACCGAGACCTCGCCCGACGTCGCCGTCGCCGCGCGTGAGGACGATCGCTTCCTGTCGATCGGCTCCGGCGTCTGGTGGCGTTCCACCGCGGGGATCTGCGGGGGCGATGAGCCGCTCGTGGAACGATCCGACGACGGCGGTCAGTCGTGGACGGATGTGACCGGCCGCTACCGGGACATCACCGCGGTGGCGGCACTCGACGCGTTCGCCGAGACCGAGGCGGAGATGGTCGTCGCCGTGGGCGAGGGCTGCGAGACCCAGGGCTGGCGCACCTTCACGCAGGGGGCGTTCTGGGAGCCGTACGACGATCTCGTGCTGTCGGCGGCG
Organism: Microbacterium sp. MTN4-26; assembly: GCF_042846595.1. Classification (NCBI taxonomy): domain Bacteria; kingdom Bacillati; phylum Actinomycetota; class Actinomycetes; order Micrococcales; family Microbacteriaceae; genus Microbacterium; species Microbacterium sp. MTN4-26. Next base: position 53,360 of record NZ_BTGO01000019.1, on the reverse strand, counting down.
CGCTACATCTCCCCCGCCGACGCCGGAGTGGTGGAATTGCCGTCGGGTGCGATCGACGCGCCGTGCGCCGACGCACGCGGCCTTCGCGCCGCCGGTGACGTGGTGGCGCTGGTGTGCGACGCGCAGGCCTGGGTGCTCGACCCCGACGGAGTGACCTGGGCGACGCTCGAGACCGATGGCGCCGCCGCTGTCGCCGTCGACGGAGCCGACGTCATCGTGGCGGGGGTCGCCGCCGACTGCGCCGGCATCGCGCTGACCCGCTTCGCCGGCGCCGACCCCGCACAGCCGGTCGCCGCGGGATGCGCCGACGAGGCCGACGTGACCGCACCGACGGCCATCGCCGTCACCGGCGAGGGCACCGCGGTGTGGGCGGGCGAGACACTCACGACCATCAGCGGCTGACCGGACGCATCCGTCGCCGGTCAGGGCATCGACTCGTGCAACTCGCGGGCACGCAGGGTGCGAGCGGTCGTGACCGGATGCGCAGCGAGGACGACCTTTCCCCGCGAGTGGAGCTTGTGCAGGTCTTCGTAGGCCTCGACGATGTCCTCGATCGGATAGAGACCTGAGACGAGGAGCCGGAAGGCGCCGATACCGGCCAGACGGGTGATCTGCCGCAGCCGCTCGGTGCCGTGCGCCACGGAGTCGGGGTCATCGCGCAGCAGCGCGAGTTCGACCTCGCGCCGGTCCTCGCTGGAGCGATACCGCTCGGCGGGCACGCCCAGCGCTCCGGCGACGTCTTCGGTCTCTTTGCCGAAGTTGTCGATGTAGGCCGTGACCCTCGCGCCGCGAGCGGCCTTCTCGATGTGCTCGACGATGCCGAGTCCGTACTCGACCGGCGTGATGCCGATCTGTCGCAGGTAGTCGAAGTTGCGGGAACCGCACGTGCCGATCACGCGCGCGCCCCGATGCGCCGCGAGCTGCACCTGGATGCTTCCCACGCCGCCGGCGGCGGCGGTGACCACCAGCGTGTCGTCGGGCCCGATCCTCAGGTCCTCGAGCATCTCCAGCGCGGTCGCACCAGCGAGGTAGAGTCCGCCGGCCGTCTCCCAGTCCACGCCGCCGGGCTTGGGCACGACCCGGTCCGCCGGAACGTTGAGATGGCTGGCATGGGCGCCGGTGCGCACGTGGCCGATCACATCCGCACCGACGCGGATCGACGACACGTTCTCGCCGACCGCGGTCACGATACCCGCGAAGTCGCTTCCCGAGCCGCGCGGCCAGGGGTCGTCGGCCCAGGTCTCCTCGCGGCCGTTGCGCAGGAACACCTCCATGTGGTTGATGCCCGCGGCGATGACCTCGACGCTCACCTCGCCGGGGCCGGGCCCCGGCAGCGGGAACGAATGCCGCGCGAGCACGTCGGCGTCCCCGTAGCGGGTGTAGCGGTAGGCGAATGCGGTGGGAGACTTCTTGGTTTTCATGGCGACCTCCGCAGAGGTATTCCGGATGACGCCCGCGACCGGATGCACCCGTATGATGGTCGGACGCAAGGGGAGTACTCCCGTCTGCGGTGGGTGCGTCATGACGGACGCGACGGTGCGTTCCGCATCCACCGGGTCCGATCGGACCGGAAGAGACCTTGGCCCGTCAGCCGTCGTCTCTCGTCTGGAGCCCCCATGTCCGTCACTCCGCTCGTCTGGATCATCACCCTCGCGGTGACCGTCGCGTTCTTCGTGTACGAGTTCTACGCCCACGTGCGAAAGCCTCACGAGCCCTCGATCGGCGAAGCCGCGCGCTGGTCGGCGTTCTACATCGGTCTTGCGCTGCTGTTCGGCGTGGGCCTGGGCGCCGTGGCGGGCTGGACGTACGGCGGCGAGTACTTCGCCGGGTACCTGACCGAGAAGGCCCTGTCGATCGACAACCTGTTCGTCTTCCTGCTGCTGATGACGAGCTTCGCTGTGCCGAAGATCTACCAGCAGAAGGTGCTGATGATCGGGATCGTCATCGCCCTCATCCTGCGCGGGGCGTTCATCGCGATCGGGGCGGGCCTCATCGCGAACTTCTCGTGGATCTTCTACCTCTTCGGCGCCCTGCTGCTGGTGCTCGCCTACCGCCAGGCGTTCGCCGGCGACGACCACGACCCCGCCAACGGGCGCTTCATGACCTTCGTGCGGCGCCACCTGCCGGTCAGCGACGCCTATGACGGGGATCGCCTCACCGTCGTCAAGGACGGGCGCCGCTTCGTCACGCCGATGTTCCTCACCATCGTCGCGATCGGTTTCATCGACCTGATCTTCGCGGTCGACTCGATCCCCGCCATCTACGGGCTGACCGAAGAGGCGTACATCGTGTTCACCGCGAACGCCTTCGCCCTGATGGGGCTGCGCCAGCTGTACTTCCTCATCGGCGGCCTGCTCGAGCGCCTGGTCTACCTGGCGCAGGGGCTGGCGGTGATCCTGGGCTTCATCGGCGTGAAACTGCTGCTGCACGCGCTCCACGTCAACGAGCTGCCGTTCATCAACGGCGGTGAGGGCGTCGAGTGGGCGCCGGAGATCCCCATCTGGTTCTCCCTGGTGTTCATCGGCACGACGATCGCCGTGGCGACGGCGGCGAGCCTGCTGAAGACCCGCGCCGACCGCCGCGCCGAGATCGACGCGGGGTGACGCGCGCCTCCGGCGTCGTCACTCCTCCAGCGGACCGAGGCCGGGCTCGGCGACGAAGCGCGCCTCAGCGGCGACCACCTGCTCCCACTCGATGACGACGATGACGTTCCGGCCGTTCCGCACGACCGATCCCGGCACATACAGGGTGCGCTGCGGGCCGACCTGCCAGTAGCGACCGAGCGGGAATCCGTTCACGAACGCGAATCCCTTGCCCCACGGGGCGGTGTCCAGGAACAGGTCGACCCCGCCCACGGCGTCGAACTCTCCCACGAGCACGATCGGTCCGGCCAGCGATGCCGCACCCGCCTCACCGGGCGAAACGGATGCGGCGATATCGCCCGCCTCCGCCCCGACGAGGAACGAGGATGCGGCCGCGGACGCGAGCGCGTCGACATCGACGGCGGTGGCGGCCCATCCGGTCAGCTCGGTCGCCCCGAGGCGGGCCGAGCCGATGAGCCCCTTCGCCTCGCCGAGACGCGATCCGTAGTTCACGCGTCCCTGGTCCTCGACCACGACGCGCAGGCGGCGGCCGGCCGGGATCGCCAGCGCCCGCTCTCCGAGCGTGCGGGAGATGCGTCCGACCGGGCGGTCGTCGACCGACACCCACGCGAGGTCGCGCACCTCGTCGAACACGAGCGGCAGTGCGTCGGCGTCGAGGAACGCGTCATCGGGCAGGACCGTCTCGTAGGCGACGACCGGCGTCAGCGCGTCGATCTCGTCGAAGGTCAACGGCCTCACGCTCTGCGCCGACGGCACCGGGTCGATCCACGGCATCCGCACGCCGGCCGGAGCGAGCGCCACCGTCATCTCCGGCGCGGCCGGACGCGCCGGCGGCAGCTCGTCGGGAACCGGCGCATACCGGGAGATCACCTCGCGGAACGCGTGATACTTCTCCGTCGGATGACCGCTCTCATCCAGGGGTGCGTCGTAGTCGTACGACGTGACCAGAGGCTTGTAACGACCCTTGTCGTTCGCACCCGCGGTTGCGCCGAAGTTGGTGCCGCCGTGGAACATGTAGAGATTCACGGATGCTCCCGCGGCGAGCAGTTCGTCGAGGTCGTGCGCGCTCGCGGCGGTGGCGGTGGTGTGATGCACACCGCCCCACCAGTCGAACCAGCCGTTCCAGAACTCGGAGCACATCAGCGGGCCCGTGGGCTGGTGCCGGCGCAGTGTCGCGAGGCGTTCGGCGCTGCGCGACCCGAACGACGCCGTCAGGTGCGCGCCGGGGGTGCTTCCGCCCCGCAGCATGTGCGGCTGCGGCTGATCGACGGTGGTCAGCGGCACGGTGATCCCGGCCTCGCGCGTGATCCGCACCAGCTCGGCGAGGTAGGCCTCGTCGCTGCCGTAGGCGCCGTATTCGTTCTCGATCTGCACAAGCACGACCGTGCCGTCGCGGTCGATCTGCCGGGGCGTGACGATGTCGTAGACGCGCCGCAGGTAGTCCACCACCGGCTCCAGGTAGCGGGGGTCGCTCGAACGCGGCCGCACATCGCGCATCCGGGTGAGCCATACCGGCAGGCCGCCGTTGTGCCACTCGGCGCAGATGTAGGGGCCGGGCCGCACGATGGCGTGCATCCCCTCGTCGGCGACGATGTCGAGGAAGGCACCGACGTCGAGTGCTCCGGTCTGGTCCCACCTGCCGCGCACCGGTTCGTGGGCGTTCCAGGCGATGTACGTCTCGATGGTGTTCAGCCCCATGAGACGCGCCTTGCGCACGCGGTCACGCCACTGGTCGGGGTGCACGCGGAAGTAGTGAATGGTGCCCGAGAGCATGCGGTGGGGCTCACCGTCGAGCAGGAAGTCGGTGTCGCCGATCTCGAACGTCGTCATCGCTGTGTGGTGCCTCCCGCGCGACGAGGCGGACGCCGCGGCCCCGGCGATCATATCGATTCATCGCCGCCGAGCGGATACCGCCGCGAGGTCAGTCCAGAAGCGCGCGAAGTCGAGCCGGGTCGGACTGGTACCACACGGCTCGGATGAGATCGAACCCCTCGATCGCGTCGTACGGCGAGCTCGACGCCTCCGCCGGGTCAGGTCGGTAGCCGCGCGGCACGTCGTCGACGTACTGGCCGTCGCGCGGTCCTCCGACGAGCACGTAGATCACCGCGCCTCCACCGCCACGCCGTCGACCGCCGCGGACATGCGTGTGAGGAATCCGATCACGGCATCGGCCTGCGCGGCGGTCATGCCCTCGACGGCGGCGTACATCCGCTCGTGCATCTCACCGAGCGTGCCGCGCACTTCGTCATCGGTCACCGCGGTCGCGCGCACGAAGATGCTGCGCCGGTCTTCGGGATTGGCGACCCGCGTGATGTGTCCGGACTTCTCCAGCCGGTCCAGCAGAGCGGTCATCGATGCCGTCGACACCCCGAGATACGTCGCGAGTTCGACGGGCCGCACCAGGGCGTCGCCCTTGCGGATGAGGTACCTGAGGACGAGGAGCTCGTTCTCGCCCATCGCCATGGACTCGCGCGTGCGCCGCCGCATCGCCATCTCTGCGGCGCGATACAGACGCAGCGCCTCCAGCACCGCTCGAGACCTCGCTCTGGCTTCGGCGAGGTCGGCTTCGTACCAGTACCCGGCGAGGTCCACCGTCGATCTCACCGCTGGTCGGACGGGAGCGGATTCGCTCCGCTCGATGTCTCGTGCTGTCTTCACCGCTTCCTCCTCTCCGTGCGACCGATCGGGTCCTTCCTTGCGAAGTAACTAGACAAACTAGTAAAAATACGTAAGAGTTACTCACATAGTAATCCACACGAGCCTGGAGGGGAATCTCATGGGACACCTTTATTACTCGAACGCCGTCGATCCGATCGAGCTCCCCGACCGTCTCCTTGCTCACATCAAGGTGATCGTCGGCACCAAGCTGCGCCGAGGCGAGAGCTTCACCCTGTCGTGGAAGCACGGCCAGGGGCAGCAGCCCGGGCGCACGACGCTGTGGCTGCAGCCGGCCATTCCGCTCCGCTTCGTCTTCGACTCGGCGGAGCCGGAGAAGCTGAACCAGCCCGTCTTGAAGCACATGGCCGAGATGGCCAACTCCTCGGCCGGCCTCACCGTCGACATCGACGACGAGATCCCCTCCGTCACCGAAACCCCCGCGCCGGCGCAGATGCGCTCCGCGGCACGGCGCACCCCGGTGCGCGCCCGCACCACGGTCGCAGCCTGACACCTCGACCCGACGCCGGGGCACCCTGATTTCGGGTGCCCCTCCGGGCCGGCGCGGCGGAGTTCCCCACTCCCCGCGCCGGCCGCTTTCGTCTACCGCCCCCACGCGGCAACGATCGGCGAAAACGAGATACACGAATGTATTGATGGCGGCCCGCGAACTCGATAGATTGTCGATCGCCCGAACCTCGCACTCTCCACCGCGCACCACGGCGGAGCGGTTCTCGCCAAACCCGTGCCCAACTCTGGGGATGGCCGGCGTTTGGGTGGTGGTCCCCTCGGCGACGTCGCCACCCCCTCCCCCCAGCAGCGGCACCGAGGGGATCACCCTTCCCGATGCGCGCACGGAGGGGCTCCTCGCCTACCCGATGACGAGGAGCCCGGAATCCGTGATGTGCGCGTGCCTTCCCCAAGGTCGCTGACCACGGCTTCCCGCAGGCGGCAGATTCGTCGCCGTCATCCGAGCACTGGGAGAAAATCGGATGCGCCGGCGACGTCCCGAACTGCCGATGGAGATCGTTTCGTGCCCTGCTCTTCTATGATCCGACCGCCCATGGGCAAGCAAGAGGGCCTTGACGGGTCGATCGAATCGCGCTAGCAATCTGCTCGCTGCCCGGCGTCCCCCGACCGCTCGATTCACGTCGACGGTGGCGCGGGTGCGATCGGCACCTCGAGCATGAAGACGGTGCGACCGGAGCCGCTCGCGACGTGCACCTCTCCCCCGTGCGCGTGCGCTGTGGCGGCGACGACGGTGAGCCCGAGCCCGAACCCTTGGATAGCCCGCGACATCGCCTGCGGGGTTCGGTAGAAGCGGTCGTAGAGTCGCGTCTGCTCCTCGGGCAAGATGTCCGGTCCGGTGTTCGCGACGGCGATGCGGGCGTGGTCACCGTCGACGGCGAGCTCGACGGTGATCGGTGTTTCCGGGTCACCGAACTTCACCGCGTTCACCAGCAGTTCCCGCACCGCCTGACTGAGGCGGGCACCGTCCACGGTGGCAAGCACCTCCTGCGGCGCCGCCGCGGTGATGCGGCGTCCCGCCTCGGGGTGGGCGTCTTCGACGACGGCGACGGCGCGGTCCACGAGTGCGGCGACATCCACCGTGCCCAGTCGCAGAGGCGCGTCGGACTCGGCCGCGGCGAGCATCTCCCGGACGCGGTCCATGAGGTCGGCACTGCGGCGACGCACGACGGCCAGATACTCGCGCTGCTTGTCGGCATCGGATGGTGTCTCCTCTTCGAGCAGGTCGAGGAACCCGAGGATGCCGGTCATCGGGGTGCGCAGCTCGTGCGAGACGGTCTCGAGGAACTGCTCGCGCAGTTCGGCGGCGTGCGCGATGTCGGTGACGTCGTACGCGATGAAGACCGTGCCGAGCAGCTCACCGTTGTCTCGACGCACGCGACGGGCGGAGGCGACGACCGCCATCTGCTGACCGGGAGGGCCGATCCACGAGATGCCGTCGTCGAGCTCCTCGCCACGCAGGGCGCGTGGCACGATCTGCCGGTCGGGCGGCACGGGCGTGACGCGATCAGCGTCGAAGACGGCGCTGGCGATGTATGGCGGCGCGGCGAGGTCGATGCCGGCCAGCGCCGAAAGCCGCGCCGCGTGGCCGTTGGCGGCGACGAGTCGACCGTCGGCGTCGAAGTGGACGACCGCGGCGTTGACCGTGTTGAGTACGTCGGCGAGCAGGATCTCCCCGTCTCGCGATGCTTGGAGGGCCTCGCGCGTCGCCCGGGCGCTCCGCCGCAGGCGCTGCGAGGCGAGCATCGCGACGACGCCGATCCCGACGCTGAGCATCGGGAGGCCGAGAACGTTGAACCACTCCTGCGCGGTCCCCGGCGGCGCCTGGTCGAGCAGATACGGCAACAGCGTGATGAAGACCGCTCCGATGACGGCACCGAAGATCGCGTACCACGCGAACCCGTAGGCCAGCCACAGGATCGGCAGCAGGGCAAGGCCGCCGACCCAGCCGAAAGTCGCGATCAGATCGGCCCGGAGGAAACCGACGGCGACGATGTCGAGGATGGGCACGACCGCGAGCCAGCAGGCGGCGAGCCGCTCCCACGGGATCGCGACCCCGGCGATCGTGGCGACGATGATGATGCCGAAGCCGACGTCGACCCAGGGCGCACCCAGGAGGTGCGGAGCCGCGACGGCGAGCGCGACGACGAGGTAGAGCACCGCGAGGAGGAAGGGCAACTGCCCGCGCGCCAGCGCGCGGAAGCGCCACCGCACGTCACGATCGTCGGGCAGCGGGTGCATAGCGACCACTCTGTCGTGAAACGTTCCGATTTCCCAGCCTCTGCGCCCCGTTTCGTCTCGTCGCTGCGCTCCTCGCTCAACGACCAGCAGGCGCCACCCCACCCCCGTTTCGTCTCGTCGCTGCGCTGCTCGCTCAACGACCGAGAGAGGCGGCCGCCCCCGGTCGTTGAGCGAGCGGAGCGAGACGAAACGACGCCACCATCCCGGTCGTTGAGCGAGCGGAGCGAGACGAAACGAGCCGTCAGCGGATGCGGGCGCGCAGCGCTTCCTCTGAGGTCTCCCGGTCCACGAGCACCGCGCGCGCGAGGTCGCGGGCATCCTCGACGTTCCACAGCAGCACGCCCACCGGCGCGCCGGACTCGTCGCGGTAGTACACGACCGCGCGGTCGTCGCCGAGGTCTACTGTCAGCGGGTCGCACGAGGCGTCGACAGTGCCCACGGCCTCCCAGCGCGTGCCGAATACCTGCGAATAGAAGTACGGCGTGTGCGTGTACGGCGTCTCCTCACCCGCCATCGACCGCCCCACGGCCTCCCCCATCTCGGTGGCGTTGTCGACGTGCTCGACCCTCGTGCGCCCGAGGATCGGATCGGGATACTCGGCGATGTCACCCGCCGCCCAGATCGAGCGGTCGTTGGTGAGAAGATGCTCGTCGACGAGCACGCCGTCGTCGATGGCGAGCTCCGCCGCCACCGCGAGGTCGACGACGGGATCGGCGCCGAGCCCGATGACGACCGCGTCGCCGGCGCGCTCCTGCCCGTCGTCGAGCACGGCGTGCAGCACGTTGCCCTCGGCGCGGATCTCCTCGACGCGCCGCCCGGGCACGAGGTCCACTCCGCCGTAGACGAACAGCTTCTCGTAGCGCTCGGCGAGCGCGGGCGGGAACTGCGAGGCGCCGAGCGTCGCGTCGGGAAAGACGAGCTCGGTGTCGACGCCGTTCTGTGCGAGCGCCGCGGCGATCTCGGTGCCGATGTATCCACCGCCGATGACGATGATGCGCCCGCCCCGTTCGGCGAGCTCGCGCAGGCGTCGGTAGTCCTCGGCGGAACGGAATGCGAGGATGCGGTCATCGCCCTCGGGAGCGGGGATCGTGCGCGGGGTCGACCCCGTCGCCAGCAGCAGCCGCCGGTAGCCGACCAGCTCCCCGTCGCCGGTCTCGACGGCTCGCGAGAATCGGTCGATGCGGGTGACCAGAGTGTTCAGGCGCAGCTCGGCACCGGTGTCGGCGACGGTGTTCAGCGGCACCTGGTCCCAGGTGAAGTCAGGATCGGTCCACAGCTTCTTCGACAGCGCCGGCCGCGTGTACGGCTCATCGGAGTCGGCGCTGAGGATGCCGATGGTGCCGGCGGTGTCGCGCTCGCGGATGCCGCGCGCGGCCGCGTCGGCGACCATCCCGCCGCCGATGATCAGGTAGTCGTAGGTCTGGATGTCATCGCCCATGGGTACCTCCTCAGATCGTGGCGACCGAGCCGGAGTCGACCCGGTAGTTCGCGCCGTTGACGAACGACGCGTGCTCGGAGCACAGGAAGGCGATCACGGCGGCGACCTCGGCCGGCTCACCGCGGCGCTTCAGCTCCATGTAGGGACGCTCCTCGTCGAGGAACGACGTGATGGCCTCGTCGAACGACGTGCCGAGCTCCGTGGAGCGCTTCTCCATCATCGCGTCGGTCATGGGCGTGTGGATGAACGCGGGCGACACCGCGTTCACGAGCAGCCCCTCCCGGGCGTACGAGCGCGAAAGGCCCTTCGCCAGGGCGAGGATGCCGGCCTTGGCCGCGCAGTACGGGAGCTCGTCGTCGTAGGGCTGCACCGCATCCTCCGACGCGAGGAAGATCAGCCGGCCCCATCCGCCCGTGCGGAGATCCGGGAGGAATTCGCGCACGAGACGCACAGGTCCGTGGAGGTCGATGTCGATGGTCGAGGTCCACCCCTCGTCGTCGATCTCGTGGAACAGGCCCTGCGCGCCGGTGACCCCGGCCGACTGGACGAGGATGTCGATGGCGCCGACCGCCGCCGAGGTCTTGCGGTGCAGCTCGGCCAGGTCCGCGGTGTCGGTGACGTCGGCGGCGTAGGCGAAGAGCGCACCGTCGGGTGCATCGAGTTTCGCCGCCGCCTCGTCGAGGGAGCTCTGATCCTTGTCGCTCAGCACGACGATCGCGCCTTCGGCGAGGAGCATGCGCGCCGTCTCCCAGCCGATGCCGGAGTCTCCGCCGGTGATGAGGGCCTTCTTGCCGGTGATTCCAAGGTCCATGTCGAATGCCTTTCTGTCGATGGTGTGGCAGGTCAGGGTGCGGGGTGCGTTTCGTCTCGCTCCGCTCGCTCAACGACCGGAACGGGCTCCGCTCGCTCAACGACCGGAACGGGCTCCGCTCGCTCAAGCATCGGAACGGGCTCCGCTCGCTCAGGGATCGGGGCGCCGAAGGTGTGCACGGGACGCCCGGTCGCGCGGGTGCGGATCCGCAGGATCGATCCGCTCAGCGGCGACGCCTCGAGATCCTCCTCCGTGAGGTTCTCGCGCGCCGTGCCGACGAGCAGCTGGTCGCGATCCGGGCCCGCAAAGGCGACCGACGTCACGTTCGGCGCCGGCATCGGGATGCGCGCGAGGACCTCGCCGTCCGGCGACCAGCAGAGCACCTCGCCCCCGCCGTACACGCCGTTCCAGAACCGCCCGTCGGTGTCGAGGGCGAGCCCGTCGGAGGCGTGCCCGACCAGGAACGGCTCCAGCTCGCCGAGCGGATCGGTACCCGCGGCATACGACCCGCGGTACACCGTCTGCGTCGCGGTGTCGGTGACGTACATCTCGCGTGCGTCGTCAGACCACTCGAACCCGTTGGCCACCCCGAATCCCCCGAGCAGCACGTCGAGCCGGCCGTCGGCGTCGACGAGATACAGACCGGCATCGGGGTCGCCCACGGAGACGTCCATCGCGCCGACCACGAACCGCCCGTACGGGTCGACCTTGCCCTCGTTGAACCTGATGCCGCCATGGGCATGCGTCACGCTCGCGAGCTCATCCACCACGGTGCCGCCGGGCCCGAGCAGCACGACGCGATCCTTCAGCGCCGCGACGAAGCCCCCGCCCTGCGCGGGTTGCACGGCGCTCACCGGCACCGGGAGCGCGACGACGACGTCGTCCGAGCCGTCCACCGCACCGTCGAGGTGGCCGCGGTGCAGGGTTCCGGCGGTGATGTCCACCCACACGACCTCGCCCGTGCGGTCATCCCAGAAGATGCTCTCCACGAGCACCGACCTCAGCGATCGGAACACCTCGACCTCACCCCGGATCTCAGCGGTCACCGAGCACCTCCGCGGGGATGAGCTGCTCCATCGTGAGAGCGGCGTTGATGAGCGCGAGGTGGCTGAGCGCCTGCGGAAGGTTCCCCCAGAAGGCTCCGTCGTCCTCAGAGATCATCTCCGCGAAGATGCCGACGTCGTTGCCGCGGGAGACCAGGTCGTCCATCGCGGCGAGCGCCTCCTCGTGGCGTCCGACGCAGGCGAGCGCGCTCGCGCGCCAGAACGCGCACGCGACGAAGGTGTGCTCTTCGCGGTCCATTCCCGTGTAGCGATACAGCAGCGGGCCGGCACCGAGCTCGGCGGTCAGCCGGTCGATGGTGCGCGACATCCGCTCGCCGCGGTCGAAGCCGCTCTCGGCGTGCAGCAGCACCGACGCGTCGAGGTCGGAGGTGCCGGGATGCATGACGTACGCCCCGGCATCGTCGGACCAGCCGTGTTCGTGCACCCACGCCTCGATGAGGGCCATCTCGGTGCGCCAGCGCTCGGGCTCTCCGGGGATGACGTCGAGCTCGGCCAGGTGCACCGCGTCGCGGAGCGCCTGCCAGCAGCCCATCTTCGACGACGTGTAGTGCTGCACGTCGTCGAGCTCCCACATGCCCGAGTCGGGATTGCGCCACACGTCGCAGGTGCGGTCCGCCATGTTCGCGAGGAGCCGGCCGGTCGCGGTGTCGAGCACGTTGCCGGCGTCGACGTAGGTGCGACAGATCGAGAAGAGGTCGCCGTAGACGCCGAGCTGCAGCTGGTCGTTGGCGGGGTTTCCGGCGACGACCGGGCCGATGCCGCGCCATCCGGCCACGTCGAAGGTCTGCGTGCCGTCGATGATGCCGCCGCGCAGGTCGTACATCACGTGCAGGTCGGGCCCTTGCTCGCGGATGGTGCGCACGAGCCACGAGATCGACGCGTGCGTCTCCTCCCGCAGCCCGAACCGCACCAGCGCACGGGCGGTGTAGGCGAGGTCGCGCACCCACGCGAGCCGGTACTCCCAGTTCTTGCCGCCGCGTGCGCTCTCGGGGAGCGAGGTCGTCGCCGCCGCCGCGATGGCGCCGGTGGGAGCGTAGACGAGGAGCTTCAAGGCGAGGGCGCTGCGCTGCACGTCGCCCGCCCACGGGCCGCTGTAGCCGAATTCGCGCGACCACAGGCGCCACTGATCGACGGTGCGATCGATGCCTCGCTGCACGTTTCCGGGCACCGGGAAGTGCAGCGGCTCGCCGTCGGTGGCCGAGATGACCAGCAGGTGGCGGGATCCCTCGCCGGTCGTGAAGCGGCCGGAGATCGCCGGACGCCCGTCGATGTCGTCGGCATCGGAGGGGTCGTGGTTCTCGCCGTCGACGGCGAGGGAGGTCGCACCCACGCGCAGGATGCGCCGATCCCGCACGTGCTCCAGCCACGGCCCCGCGGTCTGCAGCCGGGTGCCGGGGGTCACGGCCCACGCGAACTCCACCGTCCCCCTCACGCCGTCGATGCGGCGGGCGAGCTCGGCCCACGGGAGGCGGCCGGCGACGCCGGTGACCATCGTGTCGGTGACACGGGCTCGACCGGATGCGGTGTCGAACGTCGTGACGAGCACGTTGGTGTTCGCGACGTAGCGGCGGCGAACGGTGTAGGCCTCGACGGGTTCCAGGTCGATGCACCCGCCGGTGACGTCATCGATCAGGCGGGCGAACACCGGCGTGGAGTCGAGGTTGGGCAACGGCATCCAATCGACGCGCCCGTTGCGGCCGACGAGGGCGACCGTGCGCCCGTCGCCGATCGGCGCGTAGGTGCGCAGGTCGACGCCCGGAGCCGGCGCGGGGCGGTCCGGCGAGGTGTCGTGCATGGGCCCCACGCTAGGAACCGAACCCGACCGTCGACGGAGGCTTGCATCATCGCCCGCTTCGGAGTACGCGCCGCCGCGTTGCGCGGCGCGGGGAAAGTAGCAACCGATGCCCGATCCTGCAAGCCCGTTCGCGCACCCCGGCACGGGGCCTAGCGTCTCTCCCGTTCATTCCTCACGAAAGGGAGGTTTCCCATGGCCGATTCGACCTCGACGAAGAACAAGCGCCGCCCCGCCCGCGGCGGCTCGGGTGCAGGACTGACGGACGAGCAGAACGCGGAGAAGGGCTTCACCGCGTCGAAGCAGCTCAGCGAGAGCATGCAGAAGGTGATGGTCGATCTGATCGAACTGTCGCTGCAGGGCAAGCAGGCCCACTGGAACGTCGTCGGCAAGAACTTCCGCGACACCCACCTGCAGCTCGACGAGATCATCGACGCCGCACGGGAGTTCACCGACACGATCGCCGAGCGCATGCGCGCCCTCCACGCGCTCCCGGACGGTCGCAGCGACGTGATCGCCGAGACGACCACCTTGCCGGAGTTCCCGCAGGGCGAGATCGACACCGCGGAAGTCATCGACCTCATGACCGAGCGACTGGATGCGGTCACCGGCACGGTCCGCGATGTGCACGACGGCATCGACGAGGAAGACCCCACGACCGCGGATCTCCTCCACGAGGTGCTCGAGCGTCTCGAGCAGCTGGCCTGGATGGTCAGCGCCGAGAATCGCGTTCCGAAGAAGCGTTGACGGGAGTCGTCATGGCGAACATGTACACGATGCAGGACCCGACCACGCAGTTCCCGCGTCCGCCCTTCCCGCCGCAGCAGCAGGGCGCGCCCGGAACGGTCCACGCGATGGACCCTGCTCCCGACCATGGCGAGCAGAGCTATGTCGGCACGGGCCGACTTCCGGGTCGCAGGGCACTCGTGACCGGAGCCGACTCCGGCATCGGCCGCGCGGTCGCCATCGCCTACGCCCGGGAAGGTGCCGACGTGGCACTGAGCTACCTGCCCGAGGAGCAGAAGCAGGCCGAGGAGGTCGCGGCGCTCATCGAGAAGGAGGGGCGCAAGGCCCTCCTTCTCCCCGGCGACCTGCAGGACGAGCAGACGAACGTCGACGTGGTGGCGAAGACCGTCGGGGAGCTCGGCGGCATCGACATCCTGGTGATCAACGCCGGCGCGATGCCGACGGTGGACAGCATCGACGACTTCGACACGCACACGCTCGACCACGTCATGAAGGCCAACATCTATCCGCTGTTCTGGCTGACCAAGGCAGCCTCACCCCACCTGCCGGCCGGAGCCGCGGTGATCACGACCTCGAGCGAGCAGGGCTTCCAGCCCTCGCCGTCGCTCGCGGAGTACGCCGTGTCGAAGGCCGGGATCGCCAACTGGACCCGGGCGCTCGCACAGCAGCTCATCGGGCGCGGCATCCGGGTGAACGGCGTGGCCCCGGGCCCGGTGTGGACGCCCCTGCAGCCGGCGTACGTGCCGAACGAGAAGATCGAGCACTTCGGCGAGCAGACCCCGATGGGGCGGGCCGGCCAGCCGGTCGAACTCGCGCCGGCGTTCGTCTTCCTCGCATCGCAGGAGTCGAGCTACGTCGTGGGCGAGACGATCGCGGTCACCGGCGGCGTGCCCATCCACTGACCGCGCCTCACGTCGCGAAGGCCCCGCTCCGGCGGGGCCTTCGCCGTGTCAATAGTCTCCGACTTGGTCGGTGCGGTCACGGCCCGCGCCGAACCGCTTCAGGTGCACCCTGCGGGCCAGACGGATGCCCGGTCGCACGAGGAACTGCACGCTGCCGGCGATGAAGAACCATGTGGCGACGATCGACGTCGACTCCCAGAGGAACAGCACGCTCCCCACCACGAACAGCACGCCGATGAGCACGTCGTTGACAATGCTGAGGGTCTCGTAGCGGTTGCGGATGACGAGTTCGTCACGTCCCACCGGGACGTCGATGTCGGTGTTGCGGTCGCGGCGGCTCGCTGAGGTCATCAGACCATCATCTCGGCGAGCCCGATCGCTCTGTCAACCCGGTGCCGCATCCTGACGAGGTCTGTTGGGCTGGTCAGATCGACCCGGACCCGACAAGCGAGGAGAAGACGATGACGGTGATCGACCAGATGTGGTCCTCCCACCCGCAGGTGGACGGCGGCGACACGAGCGAGCTCGTGCGCCGCTGCCTCGAGGCGTGCGTGGAGTGCGCGCAGGTGTGCACCGTGTGCGCGGATGCCTGCCTCGGCGAAGAGATGGTGGCCGACCTGGTCGGCTGCATCCGCCTCAACTCCGACTGCGCGGACATCTGCGCTGCGACGTCGACCGTGCTGGCTCGACAGACCCAGCCCGACCTCGCCGTCGTGCGGGCCGTACTCGAGGCCTGCCGCACGGCGTGCGCCGCGTGCGCTGCCGAGTGCGGCAGCCATGCCGACATGCACGACCACTGCCGCGTGTGCGCGGAGTCGTGCCGGCGCTGCGAGCAGGCCTGCACCGACCTGCTCGCCGCTCTCTGACGCCGCACGCGGCGGCTCGGTCTCATAGGTTGAGCACAGATTTCTCTGGGGATCGACATCACGGCGACGCCTACCGTCGCGGGCATGCAGAAATCCGCAATGCCCCGACGACGGGCGATCACCCGCACCCCCGCCGCGATCGGAACAGCGACGCTGGTCACCGTCGGCCTCGCCCTCGCCGGGTGCACCGCTGAGACGACGAGCACCGAAACCGCCGAGCCGACGACAACGGCCGAGAGCACGCCGAGCGCGACCGCCGAAGCGACGACGGACGTCGTCGCGCTGGCCGAGGCGTTCGCGGCGACCCTCGACGCGGATCAGCAGGCGTCGCTCTTCCAGGAGTACACCTTCGACAACGCCGCCAACTGGTCGAACTTCCCCAATGCCCTGCTGGCCGGCGGTGGCCCGGGCGCGCAGAGTTCGTCGGGCGGCCGCGTCGGCCTGCAGACCGACAGCCTGACCGACGAGCAGTGGACCGCCCTGGAGGATCTCCTGCGCGCGGTGACCGGTTCGGCCGAGAACGAGGGCTTCGACGAGATCGTGCAGCACCTCGCCGGCGACGACTACCTCGCCGACAACGGCGGCGGGTCGGACTACGGTGAGGGTCAGTTCTTCGTCGCGTTCCTCGGCACCCCGTCGGACTCGGGAACGTGAGTACGAGGCCGAGCTGGATGAGACCTACGTCGCCTTCTCGGGCGGCACCGCGATGGACGCCGTCGGCGACTACATCCGCATCGACGGCCCGTCGGTGTGGATCGAGTTCTCGATGCAGAACGGCATCGTGCTCTCCGGCGCGCATCCCCACGCGGTGTGGCGCGACAAGCAGAACGACTACGGCGGGCTCACCTCGTGACCCACCCCCAGATCGCCCGCGGTCCCGTGCCTCCCCCCACACGGGGCCGCGGGCTCGGTCGCCGCATGATCCCGCTGATCGCGGGCATGTTCGTCGCCCTCGTCGGTGTGTTCGTCGTCGCGGCCCCGGCATCGGCCCATGTCGTACCCTCGACGGTCATCGCCCTCGACGCCCACGACGATGGCGTGACGGCCGCCCTGACGCTTCCCGCGGCCGACCTCGAGCTCGCCTCCGGCATCGACGTGCCCGATGACGCCGGAGCGGTGATCGACGCCGACACCGCCGACGCCGTCGAGGCCTACCTCGAGGAGCACATCGCCGCGACGTCGGATTCCGGCTCGTGGGATGTGGCGGTCGCGGACATCGCCCTGGCAGACGTGGAGCAGTGGGGTACCGGCGCCTTCCTCGCGGTGACCGCGACGGCGGAGCTGACCGCTCCGACGGCGGCCGACGCCCGCAGCTTCGTGCTGGCCTACGACGCGATCATCCATCAGGTGGTCACCGCCGACATCTTCGTGACTCTGCAGAACGACTGGGTCACGGGCGAATTCGAATCGACCCGCGACCTCGGCACCATTCAGGTCGACACCGTCACCGGGACGGTCTCGCCGTTGCCGATCGACCTCGACGACGGCAGCCTGTGGCAGGGATTCACCGGCATGGTCGGCCTCGGCCTGTCGCACATCGCCGAGGGCACCGACCATCAGCTGTTCCTGCTGACCCTCCTCCTCCCCGCACCCCTCCTCGCGGCCGCCGGGCGCTGGCGCGGCAACGCACCGGTGCGCACGACCGTCCGGCGCATCCTGGGCGTCACGATCGCGTTCACCATCGGCCATTCGGTGACGCTGGCGTTGGGCACCCTCGGGCTGCCGGTGCCGGTGCCGCTGGTCGAGGCGCTCATCTCGGCGAGCATCATCGTCGCCGCCGTCCATGCCATCCGTCCGATCTTCCCCGGGCGGGAAGCGCTCGTGGCCGCGCTTTTCGGGCTCATCCACGGGATGGCCTTCTCGCTCACGCTCACGGCTCTCGATCTGACCGGCTGGCAGCTGATGCTGAGCCTGCTGGGCTTCAACCTCGTGATCGAGCTCATGCAGCTCGCGGTCGTCGCCCTCGTGCTGCCGCCGCTGGTCGTGCTCGCCCGAACGCGCGTCTACACGCCGCTGCGGATCGTCGCCGCCGGCCTCATCGCCCTCGCGGCGATCGGGTGGGTTCTCGACCGCCTCGGCGTCGCGAACGCCATCGCGACGATCGCGGATGGGATCGGTGCGCTGAGCCCGTGGATCGCCGGCGCGCTGTGGGTGGCCGCCGCCCTCACGGTGGTGCGTGCGCGCGGTCGCCATCTTGTCGACCGCCGATGCGCGGCCCCTGTGGAGACCGGGAGTGTCCTCAGGGCTGGCTGAAGCTCACGGATGACGGCCCAGACCGCTCGTATGGTGACGAGACGACGCGACGACAGGAGCCCTCGTGAGCACATCGACGATCCGTGCGACGCCACGCAGCGGCGCGACCCTGCCGATCATCGCCGCCCTGGCCACCGCGTACCTCGCGGCCGTGCTGTGGCTGACGGTGCGCCCCCTGCCCTGGGTGACCGAGACGAATGAGACGCCTCTCGGCGTGCTCAACCCCGCCGCGTGGCTCGACACGGCGGCATGGGTCGACGGCCCGTCGGCCGAGATCGTCGCCAACGTCGTGATGTTCCTACCCGCCGGGGTCTTCAGCGCACTTCTTCTCCGCGGCGGGATGCGCGTGCTGGCGCCGCTCGCGCTGACGGTGTTCATCGAGGTGGTGCAGATCCCGCTCGAGAGCCGGATCTCGCATCCTCGCGACCTCGTGGCCAACGCGCTGGGTGCGATGCTCGGGCTGGCCGCCGTCGCGGTCGCGAGATGGATGGGTCGCCGCCTGCGTCAGGGACCGGCATCCGCCCGAGTGTGATGGAGCTCCAGCGCCGGCGGGCCGTCATCGGCAGTTCGGTGGGAACCATCATCGAGTGGTACGACTTCACCCTGTACGGGCTGGCGTCGGCGCTCGTGTTCGCACCGCTCTTCTTCCCGGGAGCGGGCGATCTCGCCGGCATCCTGAGCGCGTTCGCGACGTTCGCCGTCGGGTTCGCGGTGCGTCCGATCGGCGGCCTCATCTTCGCCCACTTCGGCGACCGCATCGGCCGCAAGGCGACCCTGCTGGCGACGCTCCTGATGATGGGCACCGCCACGACCCTCATCGGTCTGCTGCCCACCGGCGAGCAGATCGGCATCCGGGCGCCGATCCTGCTCATCCTCATGCGCCTGTTCCAGGGCGCCGGGGCCGGTGCGGAGTTCGCCGGGGCGATGACGATGGCCAGCGAATCGGCGCCGTCGACCAACCGTGCGTGGACGGCCGGCTTCCCCGGCGCGTCGGTGTACGTCGGGATGGCGCTGGCGACGACGGCCTTCGCGATCATCACCGCCGTCATGCCGCTGGAGCAGTTCCAGGCGTGGGGATGGCGCATCCCGTTCATCGCGAGCATCGTCATCGTCGCGTTCGCCCTGTACTTCCGCCTGCGGGTGAAGGAGACCGCCGCTTTCGAGACCGCCGAGCGCGAGGGCACCGTGCAGCGCGCGCCGCTGACCGAGGCCGTCCGTACCCACTGGCGCTACCTGCTCGCCGGCATGGCACTGTTCGTCTTCATCCTGCCGTGGGTGTACGTCGTGCAGACCTGGTCCATCTCGTACACGACCGGCACGCTGTCGGTCGACGCGACCCACGCGCTCATCGGCGTGGTCGTCGCCGAGCTGCTGACCATCCCGGCGACGCTGCTGTTCGGCCGCCTCGCCGACCGCATCGGCCGCAAGCCGGTGCTGATGGGCGCGGCGATCTTCGCGGTGCTGTTCGCCTTCCCGATGTTCCTGCTGTTCCAGACCGAGGATTCGTGGCTCGTGGGCCTCGCGCTCGTGCTGGGGCTGGCGATCATCCAGGGCGCGACGATCGGCGTCTCTGCGGCGATGCTGGCCGAGCTGTTCCCGACGCGGGTGCGCTGGAGCGGCATCGCGATCTCGCGCGAGATCCCGGCCGCGCTCGTCGGCGGCACCGCTCCCCTCGTCGCGGCCGCCCTCGTCGGTGCCGCCGGCGGCGCACCCTGGCTCGTCGCCGGCTACCTCGTCGCGCTGAGCGTGATCGGCATCATCGGCATCGCCTTCCTGCCCGAGACGCTGCACCGCTCCCTCAACGCTGCACCGGAGCAGACTCGGGAGCGCGCGACCGCCTGACACCGTGGCCTGAGGCCTCCGGCAGCAGGGCGTCGAAGACCACGTCGTCACCGGACTGCGTGACCGTCACATCGACGCCCCGCGTGCCGAGGCCCTCGGCTCGACTCGCCTGCTCGCGCAGCCGACCGTTGGAGATGGCACGCACGCGCATCCGGCCGTCGTCGGCCACATCGAGGTCGACGACGGCCGACCGCGCGCCGGAATGCTTGACCGCGTTCACGAGCGCCTCGTTGACGACCTCGACCACCTGCCGCGCGATGTCGGCATCCATCATCGCGATGGCTGCGCCGTCGGAGGTCTTCACGGTGACCTCCAGCACGGCACCCCAGGCACCGAGGATGCGCTCGATCGGGCCCGCACCCGCATCCCCGAGCTCGCCGACCCGGGTCGCGGCGGGGTGCTCACGGTCCTCGACACCGAGCATGCGGTCGAAAGCGTCGTCGGTCTCGCGTCGAAAGTCCGCCAGGTGCCTCTCCCGCACGTGGCCCTCGTCGACGTGCGCGGCGAGCACCACGCAGCGTCCTTGCACCCGGCCGTGCAGCAGACTCACCGCCCGGGGCAGCGGGTCGTGAGCGCGGGCCGTCTCCTCGGCGAGGTCACGCGCGACATCGGCGAGGAGCGTCTCGGCCCGTCGCGCCACGGCGCGCGCCTGGCGCACCGCGTCGATGCAGAGGGAGAGGACGATCACGAGCCCCGGGACGGCGATGACGCCGACGAGTCCCACGACGCCGATGTCGGGCAGGAGCGTGAGCGAGAGGGCAGCGACCGCAACGCCGGCCGCCGTCCAGACCGCGACGAAGAGGATGGGGCGCAGCGGACCCTGCCGGTCCGGGATGACCCACCGCACCACGGCTCCAGCGGCCAGATCGATCGCGGCGACCCCGAGCATCCCGAGCACCACCACCGGCAGACCGCCCGCCGCGAGCGAGAACGGAAGGGTGCCGATGACGTAGACCATCGCCACGACGAGCCAGGGGGTCGCGACGAGTCGCTCCGACAGCGAGCGCCGCACCCGCACGGTCGTGTCGATGACCTCCGGCTCGGATATCGCCTCGGCGACCTCGACGGCGAGGCGCTCGAGCGCGTGGCTGCTCGAGCGCACCTCGTCGGCGTAGGAGCGGACGGCGTCGAAATCGAGCGGTCCCGCGAGCATGCGGTCGCGCTCCGCACGCAGCCGGCCGGCGGTGTCACCGAGCGTCTGCCGCGTGAGCGCGACCTGTTGGCGGGCACGGGAGAGGCGCACCTGCATCGTCGCGAGGGCATTGCGCAGGCGGGCGCTCGTAGCGCGGCGTTCGGCATACTGTGCGTGGGTCACGGCGACGAGCGAGAACAGCACGATGGCGGAGATGAGGTTGGTCACCGTGCGGGGGCCGAAGTGGCCGGCGCTGCTCAGACCCCACAGCTGCACCCCGAGCCAGTCGTTCAGCGGGGTCCGGATGCAGGTCACGAGCAGGAGCGCGGCGACCACCGTCATGCCCCGCGCCGCACGCGCACGGATGCGGCGTTCAGCGATCGCCGCGGGCACGAGCAGCACGGCCAGCACGACCCAGCCGAGCGCCGCGACCACGACGGCTTTCGCGTAACCCTCGAGCGAGGCGTTGTCGAGGGTCGGCACGCCCACGAACGTCGCGAGGACGAACGACAGCCCTGTGCTCCAGCGGTTGAAGAACGCGCCGCCGGAGACCGCATCCGCCCAGATCGCCACTGCTCTCCGGGCACGACGGACACGCGTTTCGCCGGCGAGACGCACGCGTGCGGAGAGGAGCTCGGGGTAAGGCATTCGGGTGACCTTCCAAGCGGGTACCCCTTACGTTAGCGAAGCGCCCCGCTCAGCGGTTCGACCACGTGCCGGTGCTCGGCGATCCGCCCATCCCGCAGCACATACAGGTCGGCGAAACGCGTCGCCGCGCCGCCCGTGCGCAGCACCGAGAACGCGGCCACACCGTCGCCGGCGGCGACCAGCGCCTCGAGCGCGAACGACGCGGCCGGATCCTGGGTGAACAGCGCTGCCAGTTTCGCCATGACTCCCGCGCGCGTCGTGTCGCCGTCGTCGGGAGTGCGATCGACGAAGTCGTCGGCGATGAGGTCGTCGATCCGGTCGAGGTCGTGCGGTGGCGTGAGGACGACGTCGAAGAATCGCTGCACGACCTCGGCGTTGCGACGCGCCGCGTCCGAATCCGCCGCGACCGTCGCACCTATGTCTGCCATCACGCGCCCTCATCCCGGCCCATCTGGTCGGTATGGTAGCGACCCTCCACCAGCGCCGACACCCCCACCGTGCCGCGGATATGGCCGGACTAGCATGGCTGACCATGACCGACGCCAAGACGATGGTTCGCAGCACTCTCACGCTGGGCGATGATCCGTTCCGCCTCGCGCAGGATCAAGACCTCGAGGACCTGCAACACCGGATCGCGACGGCGATCAAGGACGGCGGAGGATTTGTGACCTTCGTCGTCGTCGGCAACCGCACGGTGAGCCTGTTCATGACGGGCCGCGAGCGGATCGCCCTGACCGTGGAGACGGTGCCCTACGACAGCCGTGACACGGGCGACACGGACACGCCGTGGGGCGGACTGTTCGACGGCGGACACGACGGTCGCAGCGCGATCGACGGCATCTGACACCCGGCGATCATGTCCCCCTTTCGGGGGACAATCTCAGGCGAGCGGCGCTAGCGTTGATGCAAGCACCCCACGGGTGCGACCGTCCCTTCCCTCCCGCCCAACCGGAGAGGGAAGGGACGATCTCGTTGCGCACGATAACGCGTCTCGACGGTGACGGCCAGGCCTCGTGCGGCGATCACTAGCAGAGATCGCCGCACTTGACGAGGCCCCTCTCCGCGGCGGTGTCCGAGCGTAGCGTCGCGGTGACACCACGTCGAAAGGAGCCGTCATGGGACTTGACGACAAGATCAGCAACGCCGCCGAAGACCTTCAGGGCAAGGGCAAGGAGGCGGCCGGCAAGAGCACCGACGACGAAAGCCTCGAGCGCGAAGGCCAGGCCGACCAGACCAAGGCCAACCTGAAGAAGGCCGGCGAGAACGTGAAGGATGCCTTCAAGTAAGGCGCCTGCGATCCCGACCGAATGCCCCGTCGATCGACGGGGCATTCGTGTGAGGACAGACATGCTCATCGATACCCCTACGCTCGCCATATGAGTGCTGTGCGCGCCGCCATGGTGTGGAATCCATCGAAGACCGACCGGGAGACGCTCGAAGAGCCACTGCTGCGCGTCTTCGACGCTGACGAGATCGCGTGGTTCGAGACGACCGTGGACGACCCCGGCCAGGGCGTCGCGGCCCAGGCTCTGGCAACGGCGCCCGAGGTGGTCATCGTGGCGGGCGGCGATGGCACGGTGCGCGCGGTGGCCGAGCATCTCGCGGATGTGCGGGCCGACGTCGACCTCGGTCTCGTTCCTCTCGGCACCGGAAACCTGCTCGCCCGCAACCTCGACGTGCCGCTGCGGAACGTGCCGGCCGCCGTGGAGCGAGCCGCGACCGGCACGCCACGCGGCATCGACGTCGGGTGGGTCGAGGTCGATCTGGCCGAGGGGGCGGAGCGGCACGCCTTCGTGGTGATGATCGGATTCGGCATCGACGCGAACATGATCGCCGAGACCGATGAGGGGCTGAAGAGCAAGGCCGGCTGGTTGGCGTACGTGGAATCCCTCGGGCGGGCGCTCCGCGCCAGCGACCTGGTCTCGTTCGAACTCACCGTGGACGACGAGCCCGGTCGTGACGAGACCGGGCACACCCTGCTCATCGGCAACTGCGGCACCTTGCAGGCGGGTTTCGCCCTGCTGCCTGATGCCGACCCGGGCGACGGCGAGCTCGATTTCCTGATGCTGAGCGCGGATGGGCTCGCCCCCTGGCTGGGAACTCTCACGACGATGCTGTGGGACAGCAATCTGGGTCGCATGATCCGCCGCGACGATGACGACGGCTCGACGGACACGGACGACATCACGCACGGCCGCGCCCACAGCATCCACGTGTCACTGCCGGCGCCTCGCGTGTTCCAGATCGACGGCGAGGAGATCGGCGAGGCCCGCGCCTTCCGGGTGTCGATGCAACCCGGCGCCCTCCGCGTGCGCTGACCGCCGCCACCCCCGTTCGTTGAGCGAGGAGCGCAGCGACGAGACGAAACGGGGCTCGCTCAGCGATCGGCGTGTGCGCGACGGGCGTGGCGGAAGCGCGCGAACAGCGTGGCGATGACGATGAGCGCCACCGCGACGATCGCGGCGACACCGGTCGCCGGCGAGTACGGCTCGTCGGTGAATCGGGCGACGGCGACCCACGCGATCCCCCAGCTGAGTGACAGCGCCGGCGCGATACGGCCGCCGCCCCAGAACCCCAGCGCGATGCCGACCGCTGCGGCGGCGGCCAGCACCAGCGACGACCAGATCTCGGGAGCGATGCCGAACCCGTCGAACCCGGCGGCGACGAGGATCGCGGTGGCATTCGCAACGGTCGCGATGATCACCCATCCGAGATACAGCCCGATGGCCCCGTGGCGACCACGACCTCGACCCGGTTCTTCGGCGCGGTGCGGCGCAGGGTGACGAAGATGCGGCACAGCACGACCAGCAGCAGCACGATGACCGGCAGGCTGAGGTACAGCAGGTCGGCCTGCACGACGCCGATCCACACCGCATTGAGAATCAGGGATGCCGCGACCCACCAGCCGATGCGCTGGCGGGTGTCGTGGCGTTGCGCGGGCAGCGCCTGCCATATCGCGTACGCGAGCATGCCGGTGTAGATGACGCTCCAGATGCGGAACGCTCCCGTTCCTGGGGCGGTGAGGGTCGAGTCAGCGTCGAGGAAACCGCCGGCGGCCTCTTGGATCGGGGTTCCGAAGAACGCCCCCGACCCGATGAAGGCCGCGATGATCGCCAGCACGGAGCTGACGAGGATGATGATCTGCCGGGCGAGGTCACGCCCGCGCGTGGTGGGATCGGTTCGAGTCGTCGTCGACGTGGACACGGTCTACCTCCAAGGTTGCGACGCATGCGGTCATCAGTGTCTTCCGACGACGGGCGCCCGCCGGATGCACGTTCGTCAGAACCTCTCCCAGAGCTCGTGCGCCGTGATGCCGTCGTCGGCGACCCCGTCGACGTCGCGAACGGGCTGCAGCTCGAAGTCATCGGGCGCGTGCCGTGTGAGGACCGCCGTGTAGTCGGGATGCTCGGTGACCTTCACCTCGAACCGGTCCGTGTCGATCAGACGGAGAATCACTTCGTTACCTCGGCGCGAGAGGAACGACACCTCCTTCTCCTCGGCGGTGGGAAGCGGCAGCCCCTCGAAGTCACTCACGGCATGACTCTACGTGCGGGCGACGACAACACGCCCACCGGGATGGCACAAGTTCCGCCGCGACGCAAGGGCCGTCACCGGACGACGTTCCAAGCGAGCATGGATGCATGCCCGATCGCCGGATCTCCTCCCGCCCGCCTGTCCGAGACCTCCCCGCTCCTCAGCGACGCGGCTACGGGATCGCGTGGTCGCGCGTCGAGGAGGGCTTCTACGTGGCCAACCGCGACGGGGTGTTCCTCGGATACCTCGACCGCGAAGCCGACGGCACCTACCTCGTCTTCAACGGACGGTCGCAGCGTGTGGGCGCCGCGACGGAACGTCTCGAGGCGATGAGAGTGCTCATCGACCACCACACCGACGCACCCCTCGAGGCGGCCGTATGACTCCGCCGGAAGCGACTCCGTCGACGCCGGACAGCGACCAGCTCATCTCGCTCGTCTACATCAGCACGGCGACCGCGCCGCTGGATGATGCCGCCCTTCACGGCATCCTCACTCGCGCTCGGGAAAACAATGCCCGCCTCGACGTGACCGGGATGCTGCTGTACCGCGAGGGCCAGTTCGTACAGATCCTCGAGGGCGCGAGCGGTGCGGTGCACGATCTGGCGGATGAGATCCGGGCGGATCCGCGCCACACCGACATGAGCGTCATCCTCGACGAACCGATCGAGGCGCGCGAATTCTCCGACTGGAGCATGGGCTTCCAGCCGATGTCGACACCGCGCACGGCGCTGCCCGACGGCTTCCGCGACACGTTCGCCGATCTCGACGCCTCGGCCGAGAGCACCCGCATCATGCGCGCGGTGCGCGAGATCAGCCTCTGGTTCCGGGTCCGCTCTGCGTCTGGGGCGGATGAGGCGGCCTGACGCGGCCGCCACATCCGCCACCCCCGCTCACGCAGGCAGGGCGTCCCCCGTCGCGATCCACACCGTCGTCTCCCCCGCGACCACGCCGTCGGGCGTCGCCCCGCTCGCGAGCACGACCTCGTCGGCGGCCTCGGTGGTGAGCGCGTAGGGCTCGCCGCCGAAGTTCGTCACCACCTGCCACCCGTTCGGCCGCGCGATGTGCAGCACATCGTCGCGACCGGTTTCGATCCAGGTGAGGCCTTCGTCGGTCTGCAGCGCATGCCGCAGCGCGAGCGCCCGGCGGTAGAAGTGGAGAGTCGAGTCGGGATCCGCTTCCTCCCTCGAGACCGCGTGCTGTGCAAACCACTCCGGCTGCGGCAGGTGCGGTGCGGCGTCACCGAAACCGAGCGAGGCACCTTCCGCGGTCCACGGTAGCGGCACCCGGCATCCGTCTCGGCCGATCTCGGCCCCGTGGGTACGGAAGTACGTCGGATCCTGGCGCTGCCCGGCGGGAATGTCGGCGACCTCATGCAGGCCGAGCTCCTCGCCCTGGTAGAGGTAGGTCGACCCGGGAAGCCCGAGGATGAACGCCGTCGCCGCACGGGCGCGACGCAGTCCCCGCTCACGGTCGAGCCCTTCTTCGGCTCCCCCGTCGATCAGCCACTGACCGCCGTGACGCGTCGGCATCCCGGTGTCGGCTGTCGGCGTGACCAGCCCGTACCGCGTCGCGTGCCGGACGACGTCATGATTCGACAGCACCCAGGTGCTCGACGACCCCGACCCGGCGGCAAGCGCGAGATTCTCGGTGATGATCGACCGGAAGCTCCGGGCGTCGAAGTCCGCTTCGAGCAAGTCGAAGTTGAACGCCTGGCCGAGGCTCTCGGGGCGGGCGTACAGGTGGATGCGCGACGGGTGCACCCACGCCTCGGCGACGGCGGTGCGCGGCGGATCGTAGGAGTCGAACACCTCGCGCCACTGGGCGTAGATCTCGTGGACGTCGTCGCGGTCGATGAGCGGGTGGTTGCCGTCCTGCGGGATGAGGGCGAGCTCGTCCTTGGAGGGGAGCGGCTCGGTGAGGTCTTTCGTGAGCATGTGGGCGACGTCGATGCGGAAGCCGTCGACACCGCGGTCGGACCAGAAGCGCAGTGTGGTGACGAAGTCGTCGCGCACCTGCGGATGGTCCCAGTTCAGGTCCGGCTGCTCGCGGGCGAAGTTGTGCAGGTACCACTGGCCGTCGGCGACCCGCTCCCAGGCAGACCCCCCGAAGACCGAGACCCAATCGGTGGGCGGTTCCGACCCATCCGGTCCGCTCCCCTCGCGGAAGATGTATCGCTCACGCGCCGCCGATCCCCGGCCCGCCGCCAGCGCCTCCTGGAACCAGGCGTGTCGGTCGGACGTGTGGTTCGGCACGATGTCGACGACGACCCTGATGCCCCGCTCGTGAAGAGCGACCAGCATGCGGTCGAAGTCCTCCAGCGTTCCCAGCCGCGGGTCGACGTCGCGATAGTCGGCGACGTCGTAGCCCCCGTCGGCGAGGTCGGACGGATAGAACGGGCTGAGCCAGACCGCGTCGATGCCGAGAGCGGCCAGGTAGTCCGCTCGCGACGTGACGCCCGGGATGTCGCCCAGCCCGTCGCCGTCGGTGTCGGCGAAGCTGCGCGGGTAGATCTGGTACACCGCGGCCTGACGCCACCACGGCGCGGTGCTGCCGTCGAGGCGGACGTCTTCGGCGGTCGGAGACAGTGACAAGGTGAGTCCTTTCGGGGTCTGGGGTGCGGAACGGGGCGTCGGGCCGGTCAGCCCTTGACTGCCCCCTGGGTGACGCCGGCCATGACCCATCGCTGGGCGAAGAGGTAGGCGACGATCGCCGGCGCCATCGCCATGAGGTACGACGCGAACGACACGTTGTAGTTGTTGCTGAACTGGGTCTGGAAGAGGTTCTGTCGCACCGGCAGCGTCTGCAGCGCCGGGTCGGAGATGATGAGCGAGGGCATCATGAAGTCGTTCCACGCGTACAGGAAGGCGAAGATGCCGACGGTGGCGCTCATCGGTGCCAGCAGCGGGAAGATCAGCTTCCAGAAGGTCTGCCACGTGGTCGCGCCGTCGATGCGCGCGCTCTCTTCGAGTTCGATCGGGATCGAGCGCAGGAACGCGGTGAACAGCAGCACGCTGAAGCTCAGCTGGAACATCGTGGCCAGCAGGATGACCCCGAACGGGTTGTCCAGGCCGAGGCGACCGGTCAGCTGGATCTGCGGCAGAGCCACGACCGGGAAGGGGATGAACATCGCCGCCAGCAGGTAGAAGAACGAGTAGCGGAACAGCCGCCGCTCCCAGTTGCGCACGATGGCGTACGACGCGAACGCGGCGAGCACGATCGTGGCGGCCACCGTGCCGGCCGTCACGAGCACCGACATGGCGGCACCGACGGGGAAGCGGGTGAGGGTCCACGCTTCGACGAAGCCGTCGAAGCTGATCGGCGACGGCAGCGAGAAGGCGTTGCCGTCGACGGCCTGTCCGGTCGTCTTCAGCGCCATGGTCACCGTCACGTACAGCGGCAGGAGAACCGTGACGCTGCACAGCAGCAGGATGACCGTTCCGGACCAGTTGACCTTCTCTTTGCGCTCCTTCGGGCGGACCGCGTCGCGCGCGGCGCCACGGTCGGTGCGGCGGAGGGAGACGTCTGCTTGCTCGAAGGAGAGCGCCGGCTGCGTGGTCATGAGAGCTGGTTCCTTCCCCGCGTGAGGGAGAGTTGGAAGAGGGAGATGAGCACGGCGACGAGGAAGAAGATGGTCGCGTTGGCCATCTGATAGGCGTAGTCGCCGCCGTTGAAGCCCGCGATGATGGTCATCGCGACGCTGCGGGTGGCGGTGCCCGGACCGCCGTTGGTGAGCCCGACGATGATGTCGTACGCGTTCAAGAACCCCTTGAATCCGAGGATCACGTTGATGACGACGTATCCGGCCACAAGCGGGAGCGTGATGCGCAGCAGCTGCTGCGTCTTGGATGCACCATCCAGGTCGGCGGCCTCGTAGACGTCGCCGGGCACCGACAGCAGCCCGGCGATGTAGATGAGAAGGGTGCCGGGGATCGCCTGCCATGCGGTGACGATGACGATCGCGACCCATGCGAGGTCGGGATTGGCGAGCAGGCTCGTCTCCAGCGCCGGGATGCCGACGGCGGCGCCGATCGAGGGCAGCGAGTTGGAGAAGAGGAAGTTGAAGACGTAGGCGATGATGATGCCCGAGATCACCATCGGGATCACGAACACCGCTCGCAGCCCCATCCGCAGCCGAACCCGAGAGGTCAGGCCGACCGCGAGGAGGAACGCCACGACGTTCACGACGATCACCGTGGCGATGGAGAAGCCGATGGTGAACAGGTAGCTCTGCAGGATCGCAGGGTCGCCGAACATGGCGATGTAGTTGGTGAAGCCGATGAAGCTCCACTCCCCGATCCCGATGGAGTCGGTGAAGCTGAAGAAGATGCCGGTGATCGCCGGCACCGTGATGGCCAGGGTGAAAAGCGCCAGCGTCGGCAGCAGGAACAGGTAGTAGATCGGCTCGACGCGGCGGCTGTTCCGGCGGCCCCGTCGATCGGCCCCGGTGAGCAGGGTGGAGGTGGCGCTCATCGTCCGGACTCCTTCGTCTCGGTCTGCGCACGGGCGTCGGATTCGTCGACGACGGGTGCCGGCTGACGGAACGCCAGACGCGACCAGTCCTCGTCCATGGTGGCGAGGATCGCCGAGGGCGCCGACCCGAGCACCATGGCCTGGGCGTAGTTGAAGACGGGGATCGTCTTGGGCACGAGCACCGATGGCCCCTGGTAGACCTGACCGCCGTCGTAGTACTCCTGCATACCGGCGATGCGGGGGTCGCTCGGCGGCGCGGCGTCGTCGGTGGGCGTGAAGCCGAGCTGCGACGCGTTGTAGGCCTCGATGTTCTGCGGCTGATACAGGAACTCGAGAAAGTCTCGCGCGGCCTCCTGGTGCTGCGACCCCTCGGGGATCATGGCGGCCAGGTCCATGTTCACCCGCACCGCGAGGTCGTCCGGGTCGTCGGTCATCGGCAGCGGGAAGGTGCCGACGTCGAGATCGGGCGAGGTCTTGGCGATCTCCCCCAGCGCCCACGGTCCCTGCAGATACATTGCCGCCTCACCCTGCGCGAAGGCGAGGTTGCCGTCGCCGTAGCCGCGGCTGGCGGCGTCGGGGTTCACGTACTCGCTCGTCAGCTGCAGCATCCGGTCCATCGGGTCGGCGAAGTCCGCCTGGAACGACACCGGTGAATTCGGGCCGACGTCGGCCCCCTCCGCCGCGAGGTCGTCGAAGAACTCGATGACCTCGATCGAGCCGCCCACCGAGTAGTCGTACCAGCCCTGCCCGACGGTCCAGTCGTCTTTGAACGTCGCATAGAACGGGGTGACCCCCTCGTCCTGCAGCCGCTGGCAGACCTCGAGCAGCTCGTCCCACGTCTCGGGGACCTCGAGACCGAGATCATCGAAGATCTCGAGGTTGTAGATGACGGACGCGGCCATCACCGAGTAGGGCAGCGCGCTCGTGCGCCCCGGGCACGCGCCGTACTGGTCCATGAGCGGCTGCAGATCGTCGCGGATGCCGGCGGCGGCCTCGGTGCCCGAGAGGTCGCTGAGTGCGCAGCGCTGCACGAAGCGGGCCACCTCGTAGTTGTAGTTGGCGAGCATGATGTCGGGCGGGTTTCCGCGCACGAAGCTCGCCGAGACGACATCGACGCCGGAGGTGTCCATCTCCACGCGCACGTCATCCTGCGAGGCGTTGTAGTCCTGGACGAGTGCGCCCATGAAATCGAGCGCCTCTCGTTTGCTGAAGGTGAAGCGGATCGTCTCGCGCCCGTCGCTCGAGCATCCTGCCAGCAACGCGGCGCTGGTCACCGCCACGGTCGCTGCCGCGGCGATCCGCAGCCCTGTCGTCGTCCTCTGTGACACCGTCGTCCTCCATTGGAACGGTTCCAAAATCATCGCTGATTAGATTTACTCGAAAAATCAAGCCCGTTACGGCAGTATGGCAAGAGTCATCCCGAAAGGTCAAGAGGCATGTCCCCACCCTCCGCTCAGGCGCGGCTCGCCGCCGGCGATACGGCGTCGCGACCGGCCAGCCTGGATGCCGTCTTCCGCTACGCATGGGACTCGGCCGACTTCACCGCCACCGACGCCATGCTGGCGACCGGTCTCACCCGGTCGACGACGATCGAAGCGTTGGAGGCGCTGCGCGAACTCGACCTGGTCTCCGAGCTCCCCAACGCGCGCGAGGCGGGCGACTACCGCAAGGGGCGACCCGCTCGTCGCTTCGCCCTCCGCGACGACGCGGCCGTTCTCGTCGGGGTGGATGCGGGCAATTCCCACGTCGCCGTCACCGTCACCGACCTTCGATCACAGACCCTCCTCCACCGCCGCACCACCCTCGCGGTCGACGGCGATGACGCTCACGGGCGCCGACACCTCATCTCCGCCCTCATCGACGAGGCACTGGCCGCCGCCGGCCGAGATCGCGACGACGTGATCTCGCTGTGCATCGGCGTGCCCGCCCCGGTCGATGCCGCCGGACGGTCACCGCAGCACCGCAACGGCTTCTGGGCGCGAATGAACCCGGACCTCGTCGACGAGCTGTCCTGGGCGCCGCTGGTGAGGGTCGACAACGATGCATCCCTCGCCGCGATAGCCGAGGGCGCGACCGGCGGTGCGGTCGGGTGCGACGACTACGTGACGCTGCTGGCCGGGGAAAGGCTGGGGGCGGGGATCGTCGTCGACGGCCGGCTGCTGCGCGGCGCCCACGGCGGGGTCGGCGAGATGGTGGCGTTCGACCACGTGCTCGGCGTGGGCGGTGCCGACGGGCTCGGCGTGCGAATCGCTCGCCTCGCCGCCGACGCGATCGAGCGCGGCGAGGCGGCGGAAGGCAGCGCCCTGGCCGCCGTCGATCCGAACCAGCTTGACGCGCGAACGGTGCTCGCCCTCGCCGCAGACGGGGATCCCGCCGCCGTGTCGATCGCCGAGCAGGTCGGCACGATCCTCGCCGAGATCGTCAGCGTGCTGGGGAGCATGTTCGATCCCCAGCGTGTTCTCGTGTCGGGTGCCATCGCCTCGGGAATCGAGACGGTGGTGGCCTCCGCCCGGCGAGCATTGCCGACGGGACTGGATCTCCCCGCGCCCGACCTCGTGGTCTCGAGCCTGGGTGCCGAGGTCGTCGCCCGCGGCGCCGTCGCCGCCGCGTCGGCGTCGGCGCGCCGGCACGCACTCGACGTGTGGCCTCTTCGCGCTCACGCCTGACCTGGCGTCGGCGTCCCGGCCGATCCAGCGGCGGCCGCGGCGGGCTCACCAGCCCCCAACGCGGGTGAGACGGCCGCGGCCGTCCCTCGAAGGCGACCGTCGTCGACACTAAGGGGGCGACCCGCGGCCCGCTCGCGTCGTGGGGTGAGGCGCGGGCGGCGGCGGGGTGAGACCGAGGCGCGGCGGCTCAGCGCGCGGCGCGCACCGCCTCCCGCCGGGAGTTGACCCCGAGCTTGCGGTAGATGGAGCGGGTGTGCGTCTTCAGCGTGTTGACACTCAGCTGCAGCGCGTCGGCGATCTCACTCGCCGACCGGCTCGTGCCCAAGAGGTCCAGAACCGCGCGCTCACGCGGCGACAGGGTCGCAACGGGGCCCGACGCCGAGACATCGCGCGCCCCTCGGGCGGCGAGATCCTCGTAGTCGGTCCCCCGTGCGAGGTGCGCACGGAGCAGGTCGCGCATGGCGGGCTCCGCGCCCACGAACAGTCGCGCCAGCCCTTCTCTCGTGCCGATCTCCAGCGCCTGCTCGCCGTACTCGTGGGCGAGCCGGTGAGCGCCTCGTTCGGCGTGCACGAGCGCCGCCGTCAGAAGCGTCGCGCAGCGCACGTACGACACCTCGCGATAGGGCCCCAGCGAACGCAGCATCTCCAGTGCGCGCGGCGCGTCGCCCGAACGCCGGATGAGCTCCGCGAAGACCACGCTGACCAGGGGTAGATCGCCCGACCGATGGCTGCGCGCGATCGCCAGCGCCTCGGACGCGCGCCCCTCGGCGTCGGCGAGCGCCGCGTCGGCCATCGCCCGGAAGGCTCCCCACGACACCCCCTGGCGGTCGCCACCCGGGAGCGCGTCGAGCTCGAGCACCGCCCGTGCGGTCGCGACGTCGTCGCCCGAGCGCGCGGCGACGAGGGCGAGCATGACGCCGGCGACGCCGCGAAACGACGACGCCGCCCGCTCTCCCGCGAGCGCCCGACGCAGATCGCGCACCGCCGCCTCGTGGTCATCGGCCCAGTACGCGATCATCCCCGCAGCGACCGTCACGGCGCCGCCGCCGGAAGCCAGCCAAGGTCGGGTATCGTCGGCGGCCTCGCCGAGCTCCTCGAGCACACCGCGGGCGTCGCGAAGGGCACCGGCCCAGGCCAGCACGAATGCCAGCAGCCGGCGCGCGCGAGCGGCCAGTACGTCGTCGCCGAGCGCATCCGCTTCGCGTGCCGCGGTGCGCAGATGGTCGATGGTCTTGCGCGGAGTGAGCCGGTGCCGCATGCCCGCCCAGCCCACCAGGAACAGCAAGGCGGCCCGCCCACGCCGGTCGGGTTCGTCGCCGGCGACGGCGACCGCCTGCGCGAGGAAGGTCCGGGCAGCATGAGGTGCCCCCAGCACGTCGTGCACGCACGCGCGCACCAGGAGGATCGCGGGGTCGTTCTGGTGGGGTGCGGGGAGGGCCGCGCAGATGCGGTCGAGCGCTGCCGCGTCGGCTCCGATCACGATGCGCACCCACCGTTCGGTGATCACCCGAACGATGGCGCGCGGATCATCGGCCAGCCGCCAGTGGAAGATCGCCGCGAACGCGTCATCCTGCTCGAGATGACGTGCGGCGGCGCGGTGCGATCGTTCGTTGCGCCCGGGATCCTCTTCGTCCGAGATGGCTCGACACAGCCGCGCGAACAGGGGATGCCACCGATAGATCGTGGCCTCTCCACCGTCGAAGGCGTCGAGGAACAGGCCCATTCGCAACGCGCGCGACAGCAGCGCTCCCGCGTCCGCGCGGCCGGTCACCGCCTCCGCGAGTGGCACGGTGAGCTCCTTGCACACGGCCGTCTCCAGAATGAGCTGGCGCAGCTCGTCCGGAAGGTCGCGGAAGACGTTGTCGCGAACGTAGTCGCGCAGAAAGGCCTCGACCCCCATGCCGTCGCCGTCACGACCAGCCCGGCCGGCGAAGCGGATGAACTGCACCGCGATCGGCCATCCGCGGGTCGAGGCGAACACCGCCTGCGCGTCGGGGGCTTCCCTACCGTCGTCGTCGGCCAGCACGCGGGCGATCTCGTCGACGTCGAAGGCGAGCTGATCGTCGCCGATGAGGGCGTCCGGTACTCCCGCGATCCACCGGGACAGTCTCGCGTCGACGCCGCCGGTGCCGACGACGATCAGCCGCAGCCGGTCGGAACCGGACTCGATGAGCGCACCGAGCAGCCCCTCGGCGAGGGCGTCACCCGCGCGGTGAGCATCGTCGATGACGAGGTGCACCGGCTCGTCGAGGGCGTCCAGCGCATCCTGGAGGGCGTCGAAGACGACGGGCTTGTCGATCTCGGCGGGGTCGACGCCGGCGACGGCACCGAGCCGCGGTTCGGATGCGGCGAGCGCGTGGAGGGCGCGGACGACCCGCCCACCCAGACGCGCGGGCTCGTCATCCCATGACCCGAGGGACAGCCACGCGACCCGGCCGGGGTGCTGCGCGCTCCACCCGCCGACCGCGGATGTCTTGCCGAATCCGCTGGGGGCGCACACCACGGTGATGCGGTTCGCATGAACGCTGCGCTCGATCGCGTCCTCCACGCGTGGCCGCTGCAGCGTGTGCGGCCGGCGGCGGGGCGGTGCGTGGCGAAGCGGCCGGGCGTCGAGCCCCGGAACGGTGTTCGTCAACGACATCCTCCGCTGGAGTGGATTCCCACGGATTCGGGTGCCGCGGACCTTGCTGACACTCTATTGCGCTCCACGTGGGGGAAGCCCGCGTCGAACACCGCGAGGGTGATCCCCGAAGCGCGCGCCTCACCCTCGCCGGGGCCGACACGAGGGTGAGGCGATAGCGTTGGGGAACTTCTCCGCACCCGACTGAAGGATCCGCCTGTGGCCACGCCCGCGCGTCGAACACCACTCCGCTCCCGCTTCACGGCACTGATCGCCGCCCTTGTCACCGCCGCATTCGCGGCGCTCATCGGCACCTCGGTGGCCTCGGCCGAGACCGTCCCCAGCCCGGGGTCGAGCTCCTCCCCCGCGACGACCCCGGCACCGTCCGCCACCTCCGCACCCTCGGACGAGAACCTTCAGACGGGAGACGTGCGCGGGTCGGTCGTGATCGCCGCATCCGGAGCCGCGCTGCCCGGAGTGGCCGTGGTCGCCGAGCCGACGCAGCCGGGCGTGAGACAGGAAACCGTCACGCAAGCCAACGGCGCCTTTCACCTGCGTGAGCTTGCTCCCGGCCAGTACACCTTCACCTTCTCGCTGGCGGGATTCGAAACCGTGACGCGAACCGCCCAGGTGCGGATCGGGCTGACCACGACCGTCGACGTCGAGATGTCGCTGTCGAACGTGAGCCTCCGCCTGGATCGACAGACGGTGACCGCCGGCGAGAGCCTGCAGCTCGACGCCGAAGGCTTCCTCGGGAAAGAGCAGGTCGAGGTCGAACTGCACTCGACGCCGGTGAGCCTCGGCACCCTCGCCGCCGATGACGCGGGCGCCCTCTCCGGCACGATCGCCGTGCCCTCCGACACGACCCCGGGCAGCCACGAGGTTGTCCTCATCGGCGAGAGCGGCCGCACCGCATCGATCACTGTCACTGTCGTCGCAGCGCCGCCCCTGGTCGCCACCGGCTGACACGACCCCGTCAACAACGCAGGAGATCTGCCGACGAAACCGTCGCAGACCCGCGGCGGGAGCCTCGGAGTCCCCGAATCTCCTGCGTTGTTCACCGCATGGGCTCGTCAAACCGGCACGCAAGCCCCATCGCACCGCCCCGATCGTCGAGCGAGTCGTGCGAGCGACAGCCCGACCCACTCACCTCCTCTCCAGACCCGCGGAATCGTCCAGGTCTGACACAGGTTCGCCCATGTGGCAGGCCCCCTTCACGCCCATAGTCTCGGTGCGCACCAGAACAGACGAGGACGTCTCGTCCGCATCGCAAGGGAGCATGTATGTCCATCACTTCTCATTCCCGACAACGCGTCGCAGGCATCGTCGCCGGCGCCGCGGTGCTCTCGCTGGCGGTCGCCGGCTGCTCGGGATCGGGGAATGGCGGCGACACCGCCGACGATCCCGCGCAGATCACCTTCCAGTCGTGGGTGCCGAACATCGATCGTGCCGTCGACGCGTTCAACGCGTCGCACGACGACATCGAAGTGACGCTCGAGACGATCACCGCTGGCCCGGACGGCGGTTACGCCACCATGCTGTCCGCCGTTCAGGCGGGCAACCCCGCGGATGTGGTCCAGCTCGGCTACGACGCCATCCCCGACTTCCTCATCAACGACGCGCTCGAAGACA
The DNA here is from genome assembly GCF_042846595.1 of Microbacterium sp. MTN4-26. Lineage (NCBI taxonomy): Bacteria > Bacillati > Actinomycetota > Actinomycetes > Micrococcales > Microbacteriaceae > Microbacterium > Microbacterium sp. MTN4-26. The sequence goes on along the minus strand of NZ_BTGO01000019.1, from coordinate 16,914 downwards.
TCACCGACTACGTGAGCGACTCGGAGGACCTGTTCGTGCCGTGGCAGTGGCAGACCGGCGAGTTCAACGACCGTGTCTACGCCGTGCCGCAGGCCTCCGGCCCGCTCGGCCAGTTCTACCGCGCCGACATCTTCGACGAGCTCGGGATCGCCTACCCCGAGACGTGGGACGAGTATTACGAGGCCGCGAAGGTCATCCGCGCGTCCAACCCGGACCGCTACATCACCGCCTTCGCCTTCAACCAGGCGCCGTGGCTGATCGGCCTTGCCCAGCAGGGCGGCGCGACGTGGTTCGGCATCGAGGGCGACGCATGGACGGTCGACATCGACGGCGAAGACACGATGACCGTCGCGGAGTTCTGGCAGAAGCTCCTTGACGAAGACCTCGTGAAGATCGAGGCGGACTTCTCCAACGAGTGGAACGCCGACATGCAGAACGGCAACGTCGTCACATGGATCTCGGGTTCGTGGGCCGACGCGATCCTGCGCGGCACCGCCCCCGACACCGCCGGCGACTGGCGTGTGGGCGCGATGCCGCAGTGGGAGGCCGGCGAGAGCGTCTCGGCCACGTGGGCCGGAGGCTCGGCGAGTGCAGTGCTCAAGGGATCGGACAACCCAGAGGCGGCCGCGGAGTTCGCCCTGTGGCTGAACTCCGACCCGGAGAGCGTGAACATCCTCACCAACGTGGGCGCCGGATGGCCCGCGATCGCCGACACGAGCCAAATCGAGGCGCTCCAGGACGACCCGGAGGTGTTCGACTTCTACGGCGGCCAGGACATCTGGGATGTCTTCGCCGAGTCCGACGCGAACGTCGACACGTCGTGGGTGTGGCCGCCGCTGTCGTCAACGCTGTTCGCCTCGCTCACCGACAACGTCAAGGCCGCCGTCGATGCCGGCACACCGCTGCCGGAGGCGTACGAGCAGACGCAACTCGACATGGTGAATGCGCTCGAAGAGCGCGGCATCGCCATCGACTGACACCGCCGGGAGGGGCGGGCGCTTCCCCGGCGCCCGCCCCTCCCGCCATCCCTCCCCGACCCCTCCGATCGAAGGGCTCTCCGTGACCACGGCACCCTCAATCACCCGCCGCCGCGCGCGTCCACGCACGGCGCTGTGGGTTCTCGTTCTCCCGTTCGTCGTCATGTTCGTACTGTTCTTCGTCGCGCCCATCGTCTTCGCGCTCGTCCAGAGCATGTTCGCCACCCGCAACTCCGGGCTCGGACTCGGGGCGCCGGAGACGGTGTTCGTCTTCGTCGAGAATTACGCTCGCGCGTTCGACGATCCCGCGTTTCTCGCGAGCCTGGGTCGCCTGCTGGTGTTCTCGGTCATCGAAGTACCACTCATGGTGTTCACCGCCCTCTCACTCGCCCTGCTGATCGACAGCGGCCGCGCACGTGCACCGCGCTTCTTCCGCGTGCTTTACTTCGCGCCCTACGGAGTGCCGGGCGTCATCGCCACCCTGCTGTGGGGCTTCCTGTACGTGCCGGCCACGAGCCCCGTGCTGCAGGTGCTGTCGAGCCTCGGCCTCGACGTCGATCCGCTGTCCAGCGGCAACGTGCTGTTCGCGATCGCGAACATCGCCCTGTGGGGTTTCGCCGGCTACAACATGGTCATTCTGCTCGCCGCGCTCGATGCGATCCCCACCGAGCTCTATGAAGCGGCCCGAATGGACGGCGCGTCGGCCTGGTCGATCATATGGAACATCAAGCTGCCGCTGGTACGGCCCTCGATCATCCTCGTGACCGTCTTCACGATCATCGGCACGCTGCAGCTGTTCGTCGAGCCCCTCGTGCTCGCTCCACTCACGACGGCGATCAACTCTACCTTCACCCCCAACATGGCGGCCTACAACCAGGCGTTCGCACAGGGCAACCCGAATCTCGCGGCGGCGATGGCGGTCATCGTCGCACTCATCGGGTTCGTGTTCTCGTTCGGATTCCTCCGCCTGGTCAACCGGAAGGGGAACCGCGCATGGTGACCACGCAAGTGTCGGCACCGCGCCGCCGTCGTGGCGGTCGGGAGGGCACCGTCAGCGGTGCGACTGCCGTCAACGTCGTCCTCGTCGTCGCGACGATCTACTTCCTGCTGCCGCTGGTATGGGTGCTGGTGGCGGCCACGAAATCGCCGGGCGACCTCTTCAGCTCGTTCGGCCTGTGGTTCTCCGATAGCCCGCAGGCGTGGGAGAACCTCGTGACGCTGTTCACACAGGACGGCGGCATCTTCACGCGCTGGGTGCTCAACAGCATCCTCTACTCGGGCGCCGGCGCGCTGGTGGCGATGGTGCTGTCGGCGGCATGCGGATACGCGATCGCGAAATACTCCTTCTGGGGCCGAGAGGCCCTCTTCTCGACGATCCTCGGCGGCGTGCTCGTGCCGGCGACCGTGATCGCCCTTCCTCTGTACTTCCTCTTGAACACCGTGGGTCTCACCGGTACGTACTGGGCCGTGCTGCTGCCGAGCATGGTGAGCCCGTTCGGGGTGTATCTCGCGCGCATCCACGCCAATGCGAGCGTGCCCGACGAGATCATCGAAGCCGCGCGCATTGACGGTGCCGGCGACCTGCGCATCTTCGCGACGATGGCCGTGCGCATGATGAGCCCGGCACTGGTGACGATCTTCCTGTTCCAGTTCGTGACCATCTGGAACAACTACCTGCTGCCTCTTGTGATGCTCAACGATACGAAGACGTTCCCCGTCACCCTGGGCTTGACCCTCTGGAACTCTCAGACCCAGCGCGATCCGATGTTCTATCAGCTCGTGGTGACCGGATCCGCGGTGTCGGCGGTGCTCCTGGTGGTCCTCATGGTCGCGATGCAGAGGTTCTGGCGGGCCGACCTCACCGCTGGCGCCACGAAGGGCTGACCTCGCTGCCGTCCCGCACTCGCCCGTTCCGCAGTCACTCTTTGCGGGTCGGGTCTGTTCCGCACTCGCCCGTTCCGCAGTCACGCCGGTCTGGTCCGTCCCGCAGTCACGCCGGTCTGGTCCGTTCCGCGGGTCGGGTCTGTTTCGCAGTCACTTTCCGCGGGTCATCTCCACGAGAACCCACAAAAAGTGACTGCGGAGCGGGAAAGGCATCACGGGGCAGAGGGGGGCAGAGCGGGGCGAAGCGGGAAAGGCATCACGGGGCGGAGCGGGAAAGGCATCACGGGGCGGAGCGACGCGGCAGAGTGGGGCGGCGGCGCGGGCCGGGCGGGGCGGAGCGACGCGGCGGCGCGGGCAAGCCATCGCGCGGGACGAGACGCGATGGATCAGCCCTTGCGGTGCTCGCGGTAGGCGCGGGGGCTTACGCCGTGCACGCGCCGGAACTGCCGGGAGAAGTAGAAGGCGTCGTCGAAGCCCGTCGCGCGACCGACTTCGGCGACCGTCATGTCGGTCGTGTCCAACAGCACGCGTGCCCGCGCCATCTTCAGCGCATTGTGGTGGGCAAGCACTCCTCCCCCGGTGGCGTCGCGGAACAGCGCGGCCAGGTGCGAGGGCGACAGCCCCACCATCGCCGCCAGCTCCGGAACCTGCACCCGCCCGTCGATCCGCTCCTCGAGGTAGCGCATCGCGCGTTCGAGCGGCGTGCCATCGACGGCCAGGCGCCGGTCGACGGCGAGCTGCGTGAACAGGCGCCAGGCCATGCCGGATGTCGCCACGAGCCGCGCGGGGGTGGTGTCGCGCGCGAGAGAGCGGGAGATCTCATCCAGCAGCGCGGTCGCCCTCTCCACGCTCCGCAGCGACAGAGTGACGTGTCCGCCGTCGACGCCGCACGCGTCGACGAGCTCCGCGACATCGGTTCCCCGTGCGTGACACCACCAGATGGTCCAGGGGTCGTCGCCCGCCGCGCCGTAGGCGTGCGGAGTGCCCGCCGGGATGACGATCGCCGTCGAACTCCCCACCCGCGTGCGAACGCCCGAGACGTCGACCCATCCCGCGCCGGCGACACACACGATGACGATCGTCTCGGGAATACCGCTCGGGCGATGGCGACCGTGATGCTCCGCGCGGGGAAAGTACCCGGCATCGGTCACTGTCATGCGGCGGGTGACCCCACGCGCGAGCGACGCTTCCACCAGCGGGCGAGGCACCACGCTGAGCATCTGGTGCTCGAACCCGTCGGGCCGTTCGACGTGTCCCGCGTCCATCGCGCCATTGTCGCACCGACGCGCCAAGCCCGGGGCAGATGGAGGCCGCAACGGATCCGGGCCAGCGGATCGTCCAGGTCGGAGCGCCCTTCGACCATGGTGGCACCCGTTCCAGGCGGGTTAGCGTTCACGGGTGACACGGAACGACGACGCCCCGAGCCGCATCCTGCTGCCCGACGCCCCCGCCGACCAGGCCGCGATCCTCGCCGACGGCGGCGTCGCCTGCTGGAGTGAGCCGGTGTGGATTGACACGTACGAACCGGGCGACCCCGACCCCTACCCACTGTTCCTGGATCGCAGGGTCTATCAGGGCTCGAGCGGGCGGGTGTACCCGCTGCCGATGATCGACGCGGTCTCGGCGGAGAAGAAGCCGCGGCGGTGGAACGCGATCCACCTCGAGAACGCCTACGTGCGGCTGATGCTGCTCCCCGAGATCGGCGGGCGCATCCACATCGGGTTCGACAAGGTCGCCGGCTACGACTTCTTCTACCGCAACAACGTCATCAAACCGGCCTTGGTGGGCCTCGCCGGCCCGTGGATCTCGGGCGGCGTGGAGTTTAACTGGCCGCAGCACCATCGCCCGGCGACGTTCCTGCCGGTGGATGCACGCATCGAGCGCGAAGACGACGGCGCGGTCGTGGTCTGGCACAGCGATCTCGATCCCCTGCAGCGGATGCGCGGAACGCACGGCATCCGCGTGCGGCCGGGCTCGTCCCTCATCGAAGCCGACGTGCACCTGCACAACCGCACCGATGGGACGCAGACCTTCCTGTGGTGGGCGAACGTCGCCGCGGCCTCCCACGAGCGGTACCAGTCATTCTTCCCCGACGACGTGGCCTACGTCGCAGATCACGCGCGACGCGCGATATCGGCGTTCCCGCGAGCGGATCGGCCGTACTACGGCGTGGACTACCCGGCGCTGGCCGCGCAGCGCGCCGACGCCGACCGCATCGATGTGTACAGCAACATTCCCGTGCCCACGTCGTACATGATCACCGACACCGACGACGCGTTCTTCGGCGGATACGATCACGCCGCCGACGCCGGCTTCGTGCACTGGGCCGATCCGGCGATCTCGCCCGGCAAGAAGCAGTGGACCTGGGGGGACGGCGAGATCGGCCGCGCATGGGATGCGCAGCTGACCGACACCGACGGTCCTTACGTCGAGCTCATGGCCGGTGTCTTCACCGACAATCAGCCCGACTTCGCCTGGCTGCTGCCCGGTGAGACCAAGCGCTTCCGTCAGTACTGGTACCCGATCCATCGAACGGGCCCCGTGCGACAGGCGACGACGGATGCGGCGATCTCCGTGGATGCGAAGCCCGGCGGCACGCGGATCGGCGTCGCAGTCACCCGCGCCTACGACGGGCTCACGGTGTCGGCCGCCATCGGCGAAGACGAGGTGTGGCAGTGGAGCGGCACGCTCTCCCCCGCCACGCCCCTCGTGCAGGTGGTCGATGCACGATCGGCGTGCTCCGCCGACGTCGATCGTGTGACGCTGCGCCACGGCGACGTCGTGCTGGTCGAGTGGCGGGCGCGTGACTCGACCCACGGGGAGCCGTGGGTGGCGACCGAGCCCTCGGCGCCTACCGAGATCGCCTCGACCGATGAGCTTCTGGTCACCGCGACGCACCTGCAGCAGTATCGGCACCCGACGCGCGATGCCCTCCCCTACCTGCGCGAGGCGCTCCGGCGTGACCCGGGTGACACCCGCGCCGCCACCGCTCTCGGCGCATGGCACCTCCGCCGCGGCGAGTACGCGCTTGCGCTCGAGGCACTCCAGACCGCCGTCAGCCGGGCGACCGCGCGTAACCTCAGCCCGCGCGACGGCGAGCCGCTGTACCTGCTCGGCCTCGTGCACGAGCGCCTCGGCGATGACGCTGCCGCCGACCGCGCGTTCGCCCGCGCCGGGTGGAACGCGGCGTGGTCCGTTCCCTCTGCTCTCGCGCGGGCCCGCATCGCGCTGCGCGCCGGGCGCTCCGTCGACGCGCGCTACCTTGCCGAGACGGCCGGCGCTGTGCCCGAGGCGCGGCGCCTCGTCGCCCTGGCGGATCCGGACGCCATGGGCGCGCTCGCGCTCGCGAGGCACCTGCACCGGGACGACCCGCTCGATGCCGCATCCGCTGCGCTGGTGCGCGCACTCGCCGCGCCGGCGCCCGGCACCGCCGACGAGGCGCCGGAGGCCGACTCCCTCACCCCGCTCGATGAGCGCACCGCGCTCGACGTCGGGGCGGAGTTCGAACGCGCGGCGCGCCTGGATGTCGCGCTGGCGGCAACCGAGGCGCCCGCGTCGAGCACACCGGCGGCCGGACGGGCGGGCCCGCTGCGTCATTACCTGCGCGCGCTTTGGCTCGACCGTGCCGGAGAGCCTGCAGCCGCGAGCGCCGAGCGGCGCGCGGGAGCGGCCGCCGACGCATCGCTGGCGTTCCCCGCCGGACTAGAGCAGTACGACGCGCTCCGCGCAGCCGTACGCGCTGACAGCACGGACGCGACCGCCGCGGGACTGCTCGGCATGTGGCTCCTCGACGCCGGGCGACACACCGACGCGGTCACAGCACTGCAGACCGCCGCAGATGCGGGTTCGACCGACCCTGTCATGTGGCGGAACCTTGCGCTGGCGCGGGTCGCCGCGACCGGCGACGACGAAGGCGCCGACGCGGCGCTGCGTCACGCCCTGCATCTGCGCGCCGATGCCCGCCTCGTGCTCGAACGCGACCTGCTGGCGGAGCGACGCGGCCTCGATGCGGGTGCCCGCCTCGCCCTGCTCAACGAGCACGCCCCTCTCATCGGCACTCGGGATGACCTCGCGCTGCGGCACGTGTCCCTGCTGCTCGACCTCGACCGCATCTGGGAGGCGTGGCGGGTGCTCACCTCGCGCGAGTTCCGCCCGTTCGAAGGCGGCGAGGGTCGCGTGATCGCAGCCTTCGACCGGGCGATCTGCGCCCAGGCGCGTGCGCTCCTCGCCGACGGCACCCCCGACGCGCTCGTCGAGGCTGCACAGCTGCTCACGCTCTCCGTGCCGGCGCATCTCGGCGAGGGTCGCCACCCCGCGGAACCGGCGCTCGAGCGCATCGTGCTTCTCGGCGATGTGCGTGCGGCCCAGGGCGCCGCGGATGCCGCGCGCGCCACGTGGGCGAGCGCGGTAGCGCCGACGCCGCTCGCGGTCGCCGAGCGGCCAGCCGATGCGCTCACGTTCTGGCGCGGGATCGCGCACCTTCGCCTTGGTGATGCCGATGCGGCAGAGGCCGCATGGCGTGTGCTCGGCGAGCGCGCACAGGCGCTGCACGAGGCCCCCGACGCGGTCGACTACTTCGCGACCTCCCTGCCCGAGCTGACGGTCTTCGACACCGGCACCGCCGCCGCGCGACGGCGTACTGCCGACGAGCTCGACGAGCTGGCCACCCGCGGTCGCGCCCTCACGCGGGCCGCCGCACTCGAGACGAATCGACAGGAGGCATCCGCATGACCGAGCGCTATCTCGGCGCAGGATCCGTCGCCCGCGACGAGACGGCGCTGACCGGACCCGTTCCCGCCCACCTCCCCCAGCGGCTGACGATCACCCTGTGGGATTTCTCCTGGTACACCCGCGCCGGAGGGGGTGAGCCGTACGCCGACATCGACGCAGCCATGGCCGACGCCGCCTCCCTCGGTTACAACGCCGTGCGCATCTGTGCGGCACCGCTGCTCATCGCCGGCGGGCTGGGTCTGGACAGCACGATCACCATCGAGGGAATGGGCGTCTCACCCGCCGGAGGCTTCTTCGGACAGCGCACCCGGTGGTATGACGCCCCAGGCGGCTACGAGATTGATGTACGCGCACGCCTGCTCGAGCTGTTCGATGCGGCCGAGCGGCACGGCCTTGTGGTGCTCCTCGCGAGCTGGGAGTACCAGCAGTCCCCAGCCTTCGCGGCGTCGTCGGCGTGGTTCGACGCCATCGACGCCGTTCGTCTCGCCGACCGCTACCGCTTGCTGGCCGATGCGTGGGATCGCCTCCTGGGAGAGCTCACCGACGCCGGTCACCGCGACCGCATCGCGATGGTCGAGCTGCACAACGAGGTGGACTTCTCGATCCTCCCAGCGCTCGAAGACGGCGGCGCCGCCGAGGTCGCGCGCCTGCGCGCGGCGCATCCTGATCTGCTCGTCACAGCCAGCTACGGCAAGCCTCCCCACCTGGCGATGCACCGCGTGCCCGCCGGACTCGGTGCGGCACAGTTCCACGTGTACAGCTACGGGGTACTCGACGAGCTGCAGAGGCTGGTCGATATCCGCTCCGAGGGCAGTGCGGTCTTTCCGAACGAGGCGTTCGAGCGGATGCTGCGTTCCGACGCCCCGTCGGTCGCAGCGTACGGGCGGGCAGCCGAGTGGAAATACCGCGCGACGGTCGTGACCGATCAGATGTTCTACGGGTATGACCAACTGGATCCCGCGCTGTGGGATGCATGGCTCGAGAAGCACTATCCGCGGTTCGACGAGGTGATGCGACGCGAGATCGAGTCACGCACGATCGCGATCGCCGCGTGGGCGCGCTGGCAGGATGTGCCGGCGGTCGTGGGCGAGGGGTGGGTCGGGTATACGCCCCTGCACGGCACGTTCGAAGAGGGGCCGATTGGTCGCTCTCTCGCCGAGCACGGCATCGACACCGCGTTGGAGCACGGCGTGTGGGGCCTGGTGCTCTGCTCGAACGCGGCCCCGCATCACCCGATGTGGCAGCTGCGCGACTGGCAGCGCGAGGTGAACGAGCGCATCCTCACCGCCTGACCCCGATTCCAGGGTCAGAACGGTGCGACGGCCTCACCGGTCGGATCAAAGCCCGGTGGTGGTGGGTCGGGCATGAACACCACCCGCGGTGGTGGACCGTCGATGTATTCCAACCCGGAGGGCGCGGTGAACCGCAACCTTCCGCCGGGTTCCTGCACGACCGTCCACCCGGCTGCCTGTTTCATCGTGTGGTGTCGTTTGCAGAACGCCCCGACATTGTCGACGTCGGTCTTTCCACCCAGCGCCCAGTCTTCCCGGTGATCCCAGTCGCAATCCCGCGCGGGCCGTCGGCACCCGGGGAACCGGCACCGGATATCCCGCGCCACCAGGTACCGCTTCTGCTCCGCCGTCACGAACCGGCGATCAACCGCGAGCACGGCACCGGTGACGGGGTCGAGGAACACCCGGTCGAAGCTGGGGACATTGCCCGCAAGGATCTTCGCCGTTTCGGGGTCCACCGCGCACTTCCCGTCCAGCTCCGCCCCACCGGTCGTGGTTCCCGCGAGCGTTGTCGCCGGCACCGTCACCTGCACGTGAGCTCGGATCGCACCCAACCCACCCTCGACCGCGGTCGGGTCAACCGACGGTGAGGAGGTCAGCATCATGTCCAACAGCACGTCGGTGCGGATCTGATCCAGCGTCCGCTCATCGAACCACAGGTTCTCCGTCGCGTCGCTTCCGCCCGCCGCGCACGACTCCCCTGGCTCGGCCAGTCCGAAACTCACGCCCACGTCCGTCGCCGCTATCTCGCCGTCGCCTTGCGGAGGGTCCGGCTGCTTGGCGTCGCGTCCGGCGGCGGCGGCGGTGTCGGCAGCGGCACGCGCGGCTGCTTCGCGCCGGACCGCACGGTCGGCGGCCTTGATGGCCTTCCCCTGCCGGGTGAGCCGATCATGCACCCCGCGCACCTCCACCGACGGCCCAATCACACCCAGCATCGACATCCCGTCACGGAGATCCTCGACCCACACCCGCCGGTCCAGGACCGCTACATCGTGGCGCTCCTGCATGGTCTTCGGGTTGTGCTTCTCCACCACCTGCTCCGCAAACGACCTCACACGCCCAGCAGACGTCTTCTCCGCGTAAGCGAGCACCTCAGCCTCATACGCGGCACGCGCCTCATCGTCGGAAAGATCCGCTCCGGCATCGACGATCACCCGCACATGCGCGCGAGACACCCGCCCCTCACGCCACGCCTCCCACGACGCCTGAAACTCCGTCATCGTACGGTGCGCTTCGAACAGCTGCGTCTGCAGCGTGCGATCACTCACCCGAGCGTCGACCGCGAGCTCCGCCGCCATCGACCGCAACGGCATCTCCCGCTCCCGCGTCGACGCATCACGCAACCGCGCCATCTGCTCCTGGGTCAACGCATACGCGTCAGCATGCGTCCGCGCCAACTCCGCCTCCGCAGCAGCAATCATCACCCGGAGCCGACGTGCCTCGGCGACGAGTTCCCGCGTGCGGAGGGCATCTGCCTCCCGCTGCTTCTCGTCGCTCATCACGCCCCCGGTTCGATCTCTGACTACTTCGAGACTAGGGAGGGCCACCGACATTCCACCCGAAAAACCGCCGACCGTACGGGAAATCGACAAACTTCTTCTCGAGCCAGCCCGTTTCCCGCCGAGCCACCCCTTTCCCCACCAGCGAGCGCCGAAAGCCACCCCGCTCCGCCGCCACCCTTATCCGGATATTGACATACCCGCTTCCTATCCGGAAAATGTAATAGGCCGAAGGTATCCGGAAATCCGCATAGCGCGGGGCCGCAGACAGCATCACCCGAAGCAAGGAAGGCGCCATGTCGACGGCACGAACCCGCATCCAATCGCCGAGCGACATCGGCCTCGTGATTCAGCAGGCGCGCCTTGCGCGGGGCCTCTCGCAGACCGCTCTCGCCGACCAGCTCGGGCTGTCGCAGCGATCCGTGAGCGAGATCGAATCGGGCAAGCCGACGATATACATGCGCAAGGTGTTCGATCTCCTCCGCGCGACCGGTGTCGAACTGTCCGCCGAGCTGCCCCCCGAAGACGAATGAGACTCGCCGTCGAGCTGTACGACGAGGTGATCGGACACCTCGTCGGCGACGCGCGGACCTTCGACATCGAGATCTCCCGCGACGCGATGGCCCGGTTCGGCACGAACAGCCGCGTTCTGTCGACGGCGGTGCCCCTATCGCCTCGCCCGCCCCGTCATCATGCGGGCCGCCGTCGCAACTGGTTCGCCGAGCTGCTGCCCGAGGGCGACCAGCTCGAGCACATGCTCTCTCGCCGCGGGCTCCGGCGTGGCGATGTGCCGGCCTTCCTCGCGGCATACGGCCGCGACGTCGCAGGAGCCCTCCAGATCTGGGATGTCGATGACCCGACCGAGCCCCCTACCGGGCGCGCCATCCCGGTCGATGCGGCGCAGATCAGGCGACTGCTCGAAGACCCGATCTCCGCACCGCTCGGCAACGACCCCCTCGCCGGAAAGTCGTCGCTCGGAGGCGTTCAACCGAAGGTCGTACTCGCGCGGACCGACGACGGCTGGGCCCGCGTCACCGGCGGCTTCCCCTCGACGCACATTCTCAAACCGCAGCTTTCCCAGCTGCCGACCGTCATCTTCGACGAGGAGTATGGAGCGCGCCTGGCTCGCGGGCTGCAGCTCGCCGCGTTCGACACACACGTCACGTCGTTCGATGGCCTGCCGACCCTTGTCGTCGAACGCTTCGATCGAGCGACCGGCACCCGCATCCACCAGGAGGACTTCAGCCAGGCGCTCGGAGCGGCCGGGAACCAGAAGTATCAGGAGATCGGCGGCGTCGTCAGCCTTGCCCGCGTGGCGGACGTGCTGGCGCGACATGCGCGCTCCGACAATCTTCACACGCTCGCACGGATGCTGGTGCTCACCGTCGCGGTCGGCAACCTCGACCTGCACGAAGAACCTCGCCCTGCTGCACGCAAGAGACGGCGACGTGACGCTGGCACCGGCGTACGACGTCGTTCCGATGGCCCACCGGATGGATGTGGATGGGCGCGTCGCGCTGGCCGTCAACGGTCAGTACGTGCACGCGCGACTGACGGCGGCCGACCTCGTCGCCGAAGCATCGACGTGGGGCGTCCGCCGCGCCGACCGCGTGGTCGAATCCACGCTCGATGAGCTCCGTGCCCTGATCGATGCGGAGACCCCGCTCGACGGTGCGGCATCTCATCTGCACGACCGCGTTCGGACGTACGTCGGGAACCTCATCACGGGTCATCGCGTCGGCGAGGCACCCTGACCGCGGCCCACGCGCGGCGGAGCACCGGGGCGTCACGATGCGATGCGTCACCGCCGGCGGAGAAAGCGATGCAGGTGGGAGTCGGTCTTCGCTCGCCGCTCAGATGACATGTCTCTCTCGTGCGCTGGGAACTATCGTGGGCGACTGGCGTGCCGACGAGAGGACCCGAGATGACCGACAAGAAGGCCCTCGCAGCGCCGCTGTACGGCGCAACCTTTCCCCAAGCCGTCATGCGGTTCTTCGCCAAGTACGCCACCTTCAGTGGCCGGGCGAGCCGAAGCGAGTACTGGTGGTGGGTTCTGGCGAACTTCCTGGTCGTTGTCGCCTTCAACCTCACAGGCAGTCTCGCCGGCGAGGAATTCGACACGGTCTCCGTGAACCTTCTCTCGCCGTTCTCACCCGGCCCGACATCCCCGATCACGACTGTCACCGGAGCCCTCTTCCTCATCTACACCCTCGGCACACTCTTGCCGGCTCTCGCCCTCACCTGGCGCCGGCTCCACGACGTCGACCGATCCGGGGCATGGTTCTTCATTGTCTTCATCCCGCTCGCCGGTGCCATGGTTCTGCTTGTCTTCACCCTGCTCTCGCAACGTCCCGGAGGATCGCGTTTCGACGCGAACCCGCAGCCAGCTTGATCGCCCGCCGGAGTATCAGGAGATCGGTGGGGTGGTCAGCCTCGCGTGGCGGGGGCCGCGGGTCCCGAGCCAGCCGGTATCAGAGCACCCGCATGACGCAGGTGGCGCCGGGAATGCGCGCGGCCGCGCAGTGCGCTGGCGGCGTCGACGAGAAAATGGCCGGGACGAGCCAGGAGAGCGGTCGCGACGGATGAGTTCTATCGCCGTCGCACCGATGCCCCTTCCCGGCAAGTGCCCTCAGCTCATCGCCTGCAGCGACTCCCACCGTTCGCGCAGTGTGCGGCGCCTGTCCGAGACGAGGAGCAGCGGGTCTCCGAGCGACCTGCTCCAGTCCTCGGGCACCGGCACGCCCAGGGCCCGGAGCATCGGCTGCGCCCGCTGCGACGGCGACCCCTTCAAGCCCAACGCGGACATCATCGCGCTCACGGTCACCCCTCCGCGCGAGGCCCGAAAGGCGTCGTTGACCGATCCGGCGATCCACAGCACGGCGGCCGCGGCTGCCGCATCGCTGGATCTGCGGCGAAAGATCGCTGGGTCGGCGGCCGCGATCCGCGCGAGGATCCGCCGCGCGGCCGTGCGCAGCTCCGTTCGCCTCGCGTCATCCGCGAAGAGATTCGCCACGGCGTCGTCCGCGAGTGCGCCCACGCCGCGCACCCGCTCGCCCACGTCGTCGGCAGTGCCCGTGAGGTCGAGCGGCTCGTCGGGCAGCGGTGTGTCATCCAGCGCCTCCATGGCCTCGGGTCCGCCGACGGCGCTCTCGACGAGCTCGATGAAGAACGACACGTCCGCGTCGTCGAACGAGGGGAACTCCGCATCGTCGTCGGCAGCGCCGTCGAGCGGCGGCAGCATCCCCATCTGCTCGAGAAGCGCTTCGGGCCCCTGTCGTCGCGGCGACGAGATCGCGTCGAGGTACTGCGGCTCGAACTCGTCGACGGCTGCAATGGTGGCGGTGGTCAGGTGCTCGGGGATGCTGCGCTCAGCGTGCGCGAACGTCACCACGTGCCGCATCACCTCGGGCACCCGCCGCAGATAAGCCGCGTCGGCGACGATCTTGCGCGGCACCAGGTCGAGCAGCGCGATCTCAACCGTGACCGGCGACCACCGCAGCGGGTCTCCGCCCAGCTGCTGCGCCCCGAGCCACAGCAGCGTCTCGACGATGTCGGCATCGTCCGAGCCCTTCCTCCTGCGCAGGCCGCGCCCGTGCGGAGAGGCCATGATCCGCTCGGCGAGCGCCTCGATCTGGTCGCTCTCGATCTCCTCCGTTGCGTACCCACTGCCACCGGCGGGCAGAAGGCGCAGCATCCACTCGACGAGCGGACGCACCGCCGGCCACGTCTCGGTCTCGAACGGTGGATACGTGATGCGCCCGAACCGCACCGCGTCGTCGATCTTCGCCCGCGCGTCGGCCAGCGTGATCTCACGCGTGAAGGTCTCGCCCGGCGACTCCGCGCCCAGCAGGCTGTCGAGGTGGGCGACGACTTCGGCGATCGGCGCGTCGATGACAAACGCGTCTTTGACCACCGTGCCCATGTTGTGGTCGACGTAGACGAGCACCGTCATATCGCCCGCCGGCAGGTGCACTCCGAGCGCGACGTTCTCGCCGTCACCCAGCACGTGCCCCATCTGCACGGCCCGCACCGGGCGGATCTCATCCAGCCGCGTCAGCCAGGACGGGAAGGGATGCCGCCGCGCGGCGACCTCCCGATCGACACGGCGCTGCCTCACCTCGTCGCCGGCGAGCCGTGTCAGCACGAGCAGGAGCGCGTCGGTCGGCATCCGCGCCGCCTCGCGGAACATGACGATCAGCTCGTCCACGCTCGGCAGGTCGACGTCGTCGTCGGGTCGCTTCTCGAACGGCGAAGGCTCGTCCGCCGACGGGATGCCCGCCAGCAACGTGCTGGCGTAGATCAGCAGGTCGACCGGATGCGGCGAGGCGAGCGTCTTGGCGACCTCGGTCTCAAGCACGAGCATTCCGGTGTCGGCCGCGGGCTCCGGCGGCTCGAGCGGCTCCGGCGGCCGACCGAGCCCGAAGGATGCGCCGGCGGGCGACGGAGGGCGCGGGCTGCGCCGCTGCTGCGGACGACGGTTCTTCGGGCGACGGCTGCTCACCCGACGACGGTATCGCGCCTCTGTCGCGAACGCGCCGGCCTCCGCTATGGTTCCAGCACACGCGGAGCGGAGGGTTCCCATGGCGCACGACCTGACGACGCCCTACGTGCCCGGGCCGCCTCTCGAGGTCGACCTCCCCTCCGGATGGACCTTCACCGCGGATGCTGCCGGCCACGTCGCCGGAAGCGGCCCCTGTCCGTGGTGTCTCGGGCCCGCGTATGGCCCACCGCTCCTCGGTGCCGATAGCGATACAGCCGACAGCGACGCCGACACAGACAGCGGGCCGACGACGAGGGAGTTCATCGCGGCGTGCAGCTGCGGTGGTCCGCACGGCAAGGACCACCAGCCGACGTGCGGTCGCACCTTCCTCGTGCGTGTCCCTCGAGAGGGGGCGCCGTGACCGCCCCGCATGATCTCGCTGCCCTCAAGCAGCTGCAGGACCACCGCGCCGGCGAGCTGGCGCGTGTGCGCACGCGCGCCGAGAAGTGGATCCCGGGTCTCGCTGCGGTCACCGGGGTGCTGACCACGGCCGTGGTCGTGAAGGGTGCCGAGACCTTCACGAAGGCTCCCGCGTCCACCCAGTTCACGATCATCGCGCTGATGATCGTCGGTGCTGTGGCCGTGGGCACCGGCGTCTTCTGCGCCTACGCTGCGGCGCACGGAAATCCGTTCGGCGACGACGAGCTGTCGCGTCGCGCCGATCAGCAGAAGGTGGATGGCGCGTACGAGGACTGGAACGCGGCAGTGCGCGCAGAGGTCTCGCGCGCACGTCGATTGCTCACTGCGGCGGTCATCGCCACACTTGTCGGCACGGCGAGCCTTGGGACGGCGGTGGTGGTGACGTGGTTCGCGCCGGCGACCGGTTCCGGCGCCACCACGTGCCTCGTCACCGATGACGGTCTCGTGCGCATCGAGGGCACGGCACCGGTCGTGGTCGACGGCGAGCTGCGCATCGTGCCGTGCGCCGCCACGTGACGACGGCTGCCGCGTGATGCGATCAGCCGGGCGTCGTGGCCTATGCGTCACGACGGCGAGGACGTCGGAGCGGCGAGGCTTTCTTCCTTTACGTCCACCTTTCTTCCTCGCGAGATAGTATGCGGATATGGCGCTCAACATCAAAGACCCGGAGGCCGACCGCCTCGCCCGGGCGCTCGCCGCCGCCACCGGTGAGAGCATCACCGTCGCCGCACGCGCCGCGTTCGCCGAGCGCCTTGCACGGGTACAGGCGCGAGACACCGCGCCCGAGGTGCTCGCCGAGCTCGAGAGCATCATCGCGCGAGCGCGAGAACGCGAGACGCTCGACGACCGAACCACGGATGAGATCCTCGGCTACGACGAAGCCGGACTGCCCACGTGACCATCGCCGTCGACACCTCGGCGCTCATGGCGATCGTGCTCGGCGAGCGCGACGCCCTCCCCTTCGCCCGCGCACTCGCTGCGAACACCGGCGACGCGTGTGTCAGCGCTGCGACGCTGGTCGAGGCCACGATCGTCGCCGAAGCACGCCAGGGCAGTGCTGCCGCGCAAGACCTCGCGGCCGTGCTGCGGGAGACGCGCATCCGCATCGTTCCGCTCGATGCCACGCAGGCGTCGATCGCGTCGGCCGCGTGGCGCCGCTTCGGCAAAGGGCGCCATACCGCCGCACTCAACCTTGGCGACTGCTACTCCTACGCGCTCGCTCGACACTTGGGCGCCCCGCTGCTTTTCAAGGGCGACGGCTTCAGGCAGACCGATATCGCGCCGGTCCTCTGACCGGACTCGAACCCGCCTAGCCGGGTCGTCGAGCGAGCGGAGTGAGACGAAACGTCCGGTCGCGCATCTACCCGCTGACCTCCCGGGTCAGAACGGCGCGACGACCTCATCGGCTGGGTCCTGAGCCGGTGGCGGGTCGGGCATGAACACGACGCGCGGTGGTGGATCGTCGGTGTACTTCAACCCGGAGGGCGCGGTGAACCGCAACCTGCCACCCGGTTCTTGCACGACCGTCCACCCGGCTGCCTGTTTCATCGTGTGGTGTCGTTTGCAGAACG